>DASPZH010000452.1:0-5447 GCA_035636335.1 Streptosporangiaceae bacterium | reverse complement strand
CGCGAGCAGGAACAGTGGCTCGGCGATCAGCGCCCCGAACGCCGGTATCGCCAGGCGCAGGATCTCTGTATCTGCCGCTCGCCTCCGGGGCCCCGCCCGCGCGCCCCGCGTCGGCCACGGCGGCTGGACCGGCGTCCGGCTCAGGCGACCACCCCACTGCCGCGCAGGTCCGCGATCCGCGCCTGGTCGAGCCCGAGCCCGGCCAGCACGGCGTCGGTGTCGGCGCCGGGCCTGACCGGCGGCGCCGGGTGGCCCGCGGCGCTGCGGCCGAACCTGGGTGCGGGGGCCGGCTGCGACACGCCGCCGACGTCCGTGAACACCGCGCGGGCGACGTTATGCGGATGCCCGGCCACCTCGGCCGGCGAGAGCACCGGCGCGACGCAGGCGTCCGTCCCCTCGAACACCGCCGCCCACTCGTCCCTGGTGCGCTGCGCGAACACCACGGCGAAGCGCTCGCGCAGCACCGGCCAGCCGGCCACGTCCATCTGCGCGGGCAGGCCGGCGTCGGCCAGCCCGAGGCCGGCCAGCAGCGCGGCGTAGAACTGCGGCTCGAGCGCCCCGACCGCGACGTGCTTGCCGTCGGCCGTCGCGTACGTGTCGTAGAACGGCGCGCCGCCGTCGAGCAGGTTCACGCCGCGCTCGTCGCGCCACCCGCCGCGGGCCCGCAGCCCGTAGATGAACGAGGTCAGCAGGGCTGAGCCGTCTACCATCGCGGCGTCGACGACCTGGCCGAGACCGGACCGCTGCCGCTCGACCAGCGCGGCGAGCACGCCGATCGCCAGCAACATCCCGCCGCCGCCGAAGTCGCCGACCAGGTTCAGCGGCGGCACCGGCCGCTCGCCGGCCCGGCCGATCGGGTGCAGCGCCCCGGAGATGGCGATGTAGTCGATGTCGTGCCCGGCGGTCGGCGCCAGCGGGCCGTTCTGGCCCCAGCCGGTCATCCGCGCGTAGATCAGCCCTGGGTTGCGCTGCGCGCAGACCTGCGGCCCGAACCCGAGCCGCTCGGTGACACCGGGCCTGAACCCCTCGACCAGCACGTTGGCCGAGCCGAGCAGCGTCAGCAGCAACTCGACGCCGGCCGGGTCCTTCAGGTTCAGCCCGATCGACCGGCGCCCGCGGGCCAGCGGATCGACCGGCGCGCGCCCGCCCGGCCGGCAGCTCTCCGGCCGCTCCACCCGCAGCACATCGGCCCCGAGGTCGGAGAGGATCATGCAGCCGAACGGCGCGGGCGCCAGGCTCGCGAGCTCGACCACCAGCACGCCGTCCAGTGGCCCCATCCGCAACCTCCGTAACAGGCTTCACTTCTTGCAACGGCTCGCACGGCCACTCCCGGCACCAGCGCGCCCAAGCGCATCGTAGCCGCCGGACGTTTCGCCCGTTGCCGCGCTATCCGGTGCGAACTGCCGTCCGGAGCGGGTTGCCCAGGCCGGATCGATCCGGGAATCGATCCGGCCTTCCCGGATCAATCCCCGGATCGATCGGCCTGTGGGACTGAGGTTTCGGTCCGGCCGCGGTCTGGGGGCCAGCCGAGGTCTGGTGCCTGCTGAGGTCTGGTGCCTGCTGAGGTCTGGTGCCTGCTGAGGTCTGGTGCCTGCTGAGGTCTGGTGCCTGCTGCGGTCTGGGGGCTGCGGGCGCGGTCCGGGACGCTGTCTGCCGTTACGCGGCGGCGGGCCAACCCGGGGTCGTGCGCACGGTGCCGTCGCCGCGGACAAGCCTGGCCGGAAGGCCGGCTCCGGCCAGCCAACCGGGCGCCGACTCGCCCCTGATGATCGCCGCCGTGCTCGCGATGTTGGCGTCCGCGCAGGTCGCGGCGGCGACGCTGACAGTCCGCCAGCACGAGCTGGCGGGCTCGCCGGTCCGCGGGTCGATGATGTGGTGCAGCGTCCTGCCACCCGCCGTCCAGGCCCGCACCGTGGTGCTCGACGTCGCCAGGCCGCCGGAGCGCAGCGTGACGGTCTGGCCGGGGGCCTCGGCGCCCGCGGCGTGGTCGTCGGTGACCCTGACCTGCCAGCCGTCGCCGGGCGGCAGCCCGGCGACGGCCATGTCGCCGCCGAGACTGACCAGGACACCGCACCCGGCCCGGTCGGCGATCAGGCGGGCGCACCGGTCGGCGGCCCATGCCTTGGCGGTCGAGCCGAGATCGAGTTGCGCGCCGCGGGCGAGCCGGGCGGCCGGGCGACCGGGGTCGAGCCGGACGCTGCGCCAGCCAGGGACGGGACCGGCCGAACCGCCGGCTGTCCGCGGGCCGGCTGTCCGCGGGTCGGCTGTCCGCGTGCCGGCTGTCCGCGGGCCGGCTGTCCGCGGGCCGGCGCCGAGCTGGGCGAAGTCACGGTCGTATCCGGCGCGGACGAGCGCCTGCCCGCAGGTCGGGTCGACGTCGCCGTCGGTCAGCTCGGCCGCACGCAGCGCCTCGGCGATCAGCGCGGCGAACAGTTCGCTGACCGGCACGAGCTCGCCGCCGGTTGCGTTGAGCCTGGAAAGCTCCGAGTCCGGCCGGAACCTGCTGCACGCCAGGTCGACGGCGGCAAGCTCGGCATCGGCGATCGAGCGCGCGGTGCCGAGCGCGGCCGGATCGGTCACGACCAGCACCGCGGTCGTGCCGAAGACGCGGAAACTGTCCGTGGCGTGACTGGTCATGTTCCGCCGGTCATGTTCCGCCGGGCCCCGGTCCCGCAGCGGCGGCCTGGCCGCCGCCGTCGGGCGCCTCGGGCTCGGTCAGCCTGGTGAACGCGCGCAGGTTGGCCAGGCTCTCGCCGCGCTTGACCCGCCACGCGTACTCCCGGCGGATCGACGAGGCGAAGCCGATCATCAGCGCCTGGTCGAAGGTCTCGTCCGAGTAGCTGAGCACGCACCCGAGCAGCCGGTCGATCTCCGCGCCGCTGATCGTCGCGAGCGGCAGCCGGCCGACCAGGTGCACGTCGCCGACCGGGTCGAGGGCGAAGTGGACGCCGAACATCCGGCTGCCGCGCTCGAGCAGGAACCGGTAGAACTCGGCATGGTTCTCGTCCGGCTGACGGCAGAAGAACGCCTCCACCTGCAGGCTGTGCCGGTCGGCGATCAGCCAGGTCATCGTGACCAGCTTGTGCTGGCCCTCCAGCCGGACGAGGAACGCGCCGGGCTGCGGCTCCGAGTGGCTGACCCCGAGTTCGGCCAGGATGCCGCCGAGCCTCGCGGCCGCGGTCACGCGTCCACCGTGGCGGCGACCTCGCTCATAGCGTCACGGTACACGGCAAGAAGCTGGTCGACGGTCGCGGACCAGCCGAACCCCGACGCGTGCTTCCTGGCGCCGCGGGACAGCCTGGCCAGCCGGCCCGGCCTGGCGAGCAGGTCGGCGATCTCGCGCGCATAGCGCGCGGGGTCGTGCCCGTCGACCAGCACGCCGGACACGCCGTCCCTGACCGCCGTCCGCAGGCCGCCGGCGGCGGCCGCCACGACCGGCGTGCCGCAGGCCTGGGCCTCGACCGCGACCAGGCCGAACGACTCGGAGTAGGACGGCACCACCACGAGCGTCGCGGCGCGGTACCAGTCGGCCAGGTTGGGCTGCGGGCACGGCGGCTCGAGCCTGATGTTGCGCGAGATGCCCAGTGCCGCGGCGAGCTGGACCAGGCCGTCAGGGTCGTTGCGCCCGGTGCCGCTCGGGCCGCCGACGAACGCGACCACGAGCCGTTCGGCCAGCCTGGGGTGATCGCGGACCAACTCGGCGGCGGCGCGCAGCAGGACGTCGGGCGCCTTGAGCGGCTGGACCCGGCCGGCGAACATCAGCAGCACGGCGTTCGGCGCGATGCCCAGCAGCCTCCTGGCGAGCCGCTGCGACCCGGGCCGGAACACGGACAGGTCCACGCCGGGACTGACCGCGGCGACCCGGTCGGGCGCCGCGTCGTAGAGCTTGACCAGCTCGCTCGCCTCGGCGTCGGTGTTGGCCACGATCCGGTCGGCGGCTGTGATGACCTCGGCCTCGCCGCGGATCCTGACATCGGGCTCGGCGGCGTCGACGGCCGCGAGCGCGGCGTTCTTCACCTTGCCCAGGGTGTGCATGGACTGCACGAGCGGCACGCCCCAGCGCTCCTTGGCGACCGCGCCGACCTGTCCGGACAGCCAGTAGTGGCCGTGCACGAGGTCGTACCTGCCCGGCGCGTGCGCGGCCTCGGTGCGCAGGACCTCGAAGGTGAACTGGCAGAGCTGGCCGGGCAGGTCCGACTTGTCCAGGTCCTCGAACGGGCCGGCCTCGATGTGCCTGACCAGCACTCCTGGAGCAAGCTCGACGACGGGCGGCTGGTCGCGCGAGACGGCGCGCGTGAAGATGTCCACCTCGACTCCGCTGGCCGCGAGGAGCCGGGAGACTTCGACCACGTAGACGTTAAGGCCGCCGGCATCACCCGTTCCCGGCTGTTCGAGCGGCGACGTGTGAACGCTGATGGTCGCGACTCGCTGCGGGTAGCGACGCGGCACTGGCATACACCTCCGAGACGGGTGAACCCGAAAGATCGCCGTCATGTTCCCGGCCCGGCTATTTCGGGCAACTCACCGCGTCGGCCCCGACGGGCTGGCCGGGCGGCGATACCGGCGCGATACGCTCAGCCCATGGCGACCTTGGTGCTGCTACGCCACGGCGAGAGCGTCTGGAACGCTGAGGGGCTGTTCACGGGCTGGGTCGACGTCGGCCTGTCCGAGCGCGGCCTGGCCGAGGCCGAGCAGGCGGGGAAGCTGCTGGCCGACAGCGGGCTCGTGCCCGACGTCGTGCATACGTCGGTGCTTACCCGCGCCATCCAGACGGCCAATGCCACGCTCGGCACGGCGGACCTGGCCTGGCTGCCGGTCCGCAGGTCATGGCGGCTGAACGAGCGGCACTACGGCGCCCTGCAGGGCAAGAACAAGGCGCAGACCCGCGAGGAGCTCGGTGACGAGCAGTTCATGGCCTGGCGCCGGTCCTACGACGTGCCGCCGCCGCCGATCGCCGACGACGACCCGCTCTCGCAGGCCGCCGACCCGAGGTACGCGCTGCTGACCGGTGACCTGCTGCCGCGCTCTGAGTGCCTGCGCGACGTCGTCTGGCGGATGCTGCCGTACTGGCACGACGCGATCGTGCCCGACCTCGCCGTCGGGCGGACGGTCATCGTGGTCGCGCACGGCAACTCGCTGCGCGCGCTGGTCAAGCACCTGGACGGGATCGGCGACGCCGAGATCGCCGCGCTGAACATCCCGACCGGGATCCCGCTGGTCTACGAACTCGGCGAGTCGTACCAGCCGGTCACGCGCGGCGGGCTCTATCTCGACCCCGAGGCGGCGGCGGTGGCCGCGGAGGCGGTTCGCAATCAGGGCAGGTAGGCAGGTAACGGGAATGCGGATGGTGCCCGGCTGGTGCGCGAAGCGGCGACGGCCCGCCGCCGCCCGCCACATGAACTCCAGTAGGAGGTCCCGTGAACACTCTGGAAATTGATGCTGGTCAG
>DASPZH010000451.1:0-12416 GCA_035636335.1 Streptosporangiaceae bacterium | reverse complement strand
GCCGGCCCATGACTGGATTCGGTCACTTGCGGTCAACCCCTTAGCTAGACGCAAATTCCTGCACGTTAACGGTATTAGCGCCGCGGAGGGCACGTCCAGCGTCCGGGCGGCCGTGTTGCCCGGCCGGCCCGGCCCGTCACCCGGGGGGAACAGACCACATGCTGATCGCCATCGTCAACCAGTCGAGCCTGGTCTCGAATTCCGATGCCGCCGCGATGACTCAGGCCATCGCCGGTCAGGTACGGCTCGATGCCGCCCCGCTCTGGGATCGCGCGCACGCGGCCGTGGTGTTCTATACCGACGCCTCGGCCATTCCGCCGAACGCGCACGTCATCACGATTACCGACACGGTCAAAGACCAGCCGGCCGGAGTTCTCGGCTTCCACACCGAGGACCAGGGCGGCAAGCTGTGGGGCGTCGTCGCGGCTCAGCCCGAGCTCAGCAACGGCGGCCAGGTGACCACCGGCGACTGGAGCGTCGCCAGCGTGCTGTCCCACGAGGTACTCGAGATGTTCGTCGATCCCAACTGCAACCTTTGGTCCAACAACGGCAAGGGGTCGATCTACACCTTCGAGGTCTGCGACCCGGTGGAGGCGCCGACTTATGCCTTCGACGGCGTGTCGGTCTCGAATTTCGTGACGCCCGCGTGGTTTGACCCGCTGGCCGGACCGGGCGCGCAATTCGACAAGCTCGGCCTGCTGACCGCTCCGTTCGGAATTCTCAAGGGCGGCTATGTCGTCTATGCCACGGCGGGCAAGCGGCAGCAGAAGTTCGGCGCCGAGTTCCCGCACTGGCGCAGGGACATGAAGCGGGGCCCGTTCGCCCGCACCAGTCGCCGGCTCGCCCAGGCGGCTGCCCTCGGCGACGGCTAGCCCGCGGGGTGGCGGAACCGCGGGCGCGGCGCGCGTGTCAGGATGAGGACATGGTGAGTCCGCGCGCCGGGCAGCCGGCTGCTCCCGGGGACCTGGTGGACGTCCCCAAGCTCGTCACCGCCTACTATGCGCTGCACCCCGACCCAGGCGAGGCCGCCCAGCGGGTGTCGTTCGGAACGTCCGGCCACCGCGGGTCCGCGCTGACCGCTACGTTCAACGAAGACCACATTCTGGCCGCCACCCAGGCCATCTGCGAGTACCGGGTCAGCGAGGGCATCGACGGGCCGCTCTACCTGGGTGCCGACACGCACGCGCTCTCCGAGCCCGCTCAGGTCAGCGCGCTTGAGGTGCTGGCGGCCAACGGCGTGCGCGTGCTGCTCGACGCGCGCGGTGGCTACACTCCGACGCCCGCGGTGTCCAGGGCGATCCTGGCCCACAACACGTCGGGGCAGCAGCGGTCGCGCGCGGACGGGATCGTGGTCACGCCGTCGCACAACCCGCCCTCTGACGGCGGCTTCAAGTACAACCCGCCCGACGGCGGCCCGGCCGGGACCGATATCACCAGCAAGGTCGGCGACCGGGCGAACTCCCTGCTCGCGGAGGGACTGGCCGGCGTGCGCCGGATCCCGTACGCGCGGGCCAGGGCGGCGGACACCACCGGGACGTTCGACTTCCTCGATGCCTATGTGTCGGCCCTTCGCCAGGTGGTCGACCTTGAGCCGGTCAGGGCCGCCGGGGTCCGGATCGGCGCCGACCCGCTCGGCGGTGCCAGCGTGCGCTACTGGGGCGAGATCGGTGACCGCTACGGCCTGGACCTGACCGTCGTGAACCCGGAAGTAGACCCGACGTTCCGGTTCATGACGCTGGACTGGGACGGCAAGATCAGGATGGACTGCTCCTCGCCGTCGGCGATGGCGAGCCTGATCGCCCGGCAGCACGAGTTCACGATCGCGACCGGGAACGACACCGACGCCGACCGGCACGGCATCGTTACCCCCGACGGCGGGCTGATGAACCCCAACCACTACCTCGCCGTCGCCATCGACTACCTGTACCGGCGCCGCGAAAGCTGGCCGGCCGCCGCGGCGGTCGGCAAGACCCTGGTGAGTTCGTCGATGATCGACCGGGTGGCCGACGGACTGCACCGGAATCTGCTGGAGGTGCCGGTGGGGTTCAAGTGGTTCGTGCCCGGGCTGCTGGACGGCACGGTCGGGTTCGGCGGCGAGGAGAGCGCCGGCGCCTCGTTCCTGCAGCTTGACGGGACGCCGTGGACGACCGACAAGGACGGGATCATCCTGGCCCTGCTCGCATCCGAGATCGTGGCCGTGACCGAGCGCTCGCCGGCCGGGTTGTACACCGATCTCACCGGCCGCTATGGAGCGCCGGCCTACGCGCGCATCGACACGGCGGCCACCAAGGAGCAGAAGGCGGCGCTGGCGGCGCTCTCCCCGGCGCAGGTCAACGCCGCGGAGCTGGCCGGCGAGCCGATCACCGCGACGCTCACCACCGCGCCCGGCAACGGCGCCCAGATCGGCGGGCTCAAGGTCGTGACCGCGTCCGGCTGGTTCGCCGCGCGGCCCTCGGGCACCGAGGATGTCTACAAGCTGTACGCCGAGTCGTTCCGCGGCCCCGGCCACCTCGCCGCGATCCAGGAGGAGGCCCAGGCGATCATCGCCAGGGCTCTCGGCTGAGCGCGGGTATTAGCCTTCGGCCGGACACCAACCGCGGCGTGCCTGGGGGTTATTGGGGTAATGTTGGGCAATGTTTGCCTATTTTTAGCACATATCTAAATCTTGGCGCGGAGTATACCCTGATTTCGTGCGCAAGAAGGGTCGCTACCGCAAGAGCAGAATGCTCGCGTTGCTCGCGGCCATCGGCCTGGGCGCTGGCCTGCTCTCCGCGGCCGCGGCGATCCCGCTGCTCGTGCCGGCCGGGATCGCGGCCAGGAACGCCGCCAGGACCTTCAATCGCCTGCCCGTCGCCGGGTTCGGACGGCTGCCGGCTCGTTCCGAGCTGCTTGACGCGCACGACCACCTGATCGCCTACTACTACCCGCGCGGCATCTACCGGGTGCCGGTGACCTATCGGCAGATCGCGCCGGTGATGAGCGAGGCCATCGTCGCGATCGAGGACTCCAGGTACTACCACCACGGCGCACTCGACTTCCACGGCACGATCCGGGCACTGGCCACGACGATCTCCGGCGCGGGCACGCAGGGCGGCTCGGACATCGCCCAGCAGTACGTCAAGAACGCCTGCACGCTGTCGGCGACCAGCCTGGTGCAGGCCGCGGAGTGCTCGGCCGAGACCGTCGCCAGGAAGGTGCGCGAGCTGCGGGTCGCCGCCAACATCGTGCACGAGATGAGCAGGCACCAGCTCCTCGCGGCCTACCTGAACGCCGCCTACTTCGAGAACCACGCGTACGGAATCCAGGTCGCGTCCCGGTTCTACTTCTCCACCTCGGCCAGCAAGCTGAGCCTGCCGCAGGCCGCGATGCTGGCGGGCCTGGTCAGGAACCCGGCGGCCTACAACCCGCTGCGGTTCCCGGCCGCCTCGCGGACCCGGCGCGACCTCGTGCTGACCAGGATGGCACAGCTTGGGTACATCACCAACGCGGCGGCAGCGCGGGCCGCCGGGCGGCCGCTCGGGCTGCACGTGTCGTCCGTCCCGTTGCAGACCGGCTGCATCTCCACCGCCGCCAGGAAGGCGGCGTTCTTCTGTGACTACGTGCTGGCCGTCATGCGGCACGACCCGTCCTACGCCAAGGCCTGGGCGGAACTCAACCGCACCGGCGGCATGAAGATCTACACGACCATGGGCACCCTGGACCAGGCGGCCGCCGAGCACGCGGTGAACTTCGTCGAGCCCGCCGAGTCTGGCTACTACAACCCCGGCCACAACGCCGACACCGAGGTGCTGATCCAGCCGGGCACCGGCTATGTCAGGGCCATCGCGATCAACCGGCGGTTCGGCAACGGGCTCGGCCACACCACGGTCGACTACGCCGTGAACACGCGCTACGGAGCGAGTGCCGGAGTGCAGACCGGGTCGTCATCGAAGGTTTTCACCCTGGTGACCGCGCTCAAGCAGGGCCTGCCTTTCGGCTATCACCTCAAGGTCACCTCGCCGACGACGGTCGGCCCTTACTACAACTGTCACGGCGGCTACGTCCCGCCCTTCCAGGTCATCAACGCCGAGGGTCCGCAGGGCGCGCACACGTACACGATCTACCAAGGGACCACGGCCTCGATCAACGTGTTCTACGCCACGCTCGAGCAGCGGGTCGGGCTGTGCGACGTGGTCAGGACGGCGGCCAGCATGGGGATGACCCGCGCCGACGGCTCGTCGCTGCTGCGCCGTGACCGGCGCGTGCATCACGGCGACCTGTCCGCCGACAACTACCCGTCGTTCACGCTCGGGTCGGTCTACGTGTCGCCCATGAACATGGCTGCGGCCTACGCGACGCTGGCCGCGCGCGGCGTCTACTGCAGGCCGATCGCGATCCGGGCGATATCCGGCGCCGGCGGCAAGGCGCTGCCGGTCGAGCGGGCCGGCTGCCACCGGGTGATGCCCGCGGGCGTCGCGGACGCGGCCAACTACGTGCTCCAGGGCGTGCTCGGCGGCGGCGGCACCGCCTACAACCGGGGGATCGGGATCCCGGCGGCGGCCAAGACCGGGACCGCGAACCGGGGCTACTACGCGGCCTTCGCCGGCTATACGCCGCGCCTGGCCGGCTACGTGTCGGTGTTCAACCCGGTCTCGCCCACCGGCAGCGGGAGGATGGTCTACTCCAGGGCGGACTACCGGGAGGTGGACGGGCTGCTCAGCGCGCCCGGCCAGATGTTCGGCGACAACGCTCCCGGCGCGACCTGGCAGCTTACGTTCCTGCGGCTGCACCTGGGGGCCAGGGCGTTCGTCTACCCGCCGTCCTACCCGTACTTCAGGCTGCCGCTGACCTTCAAGCCGCCGAAGAAGAAGCACAAGCACTCGCCGAGCCCGACACCGAGTCCGACGGCCTCGCCCACCGTCACGCCCACGCCGGCGCCCACGCCGACGGTCACCCCCTCGCCCGAGCCGTCACGGACCAAGCGGCGGACCAGGACGCCCGCGCCCTAGTCGCGATGGCCGTGGTCCAGCTTGGCGGCCGGGCTGTCGGCGGGGTGGAAGACCCCGAGCACGCGCATCGTCCCGGGCCCGGTGTTCTCCAGGCAGTGCACGAGCCCGGGCGGCAGATGCGCGCACGTTCCCGCGGCCACCGGATGCTCGGCGCCGCCGACGTGCGCGATCCCGCGGCCCCGCAGGATCAGCACCACCTCGTCGTACGGATGGCTGTGGTCGCGTGCCCGCCCCGGCGGGATCTCGCCCACGAACTGCGTGGCCACGGCGCAGTCACGGCCCGGGCCGAACAGGACCCGGAACTGCCGGTTGCCCGTCCTCTCGACCTCGCACTCGGCCAGGTCACGGCTCAGCGGCGGACGCGCGGCGTGACCCTGTCCGGCGTCGCCCGGGGTGAGGCGGGTCGCGGCCGGAAGCGAAACGAGGTCCAGCCGAAGATCAGCCTCCTGGCCCGCGCGCACCTCGTAGGCCGCGCCCGGCGGCAGCAGCACGCCGCGGTCCCTGCTGAGCGGCAGACCCGGCTGACCCGCCACCTCAAGCCGGCCGGATCCGTCGATCACGAACCACAGCTCTCCCGCCGTTCCCGCCGTGCCGCCGAAACGAGTGCCCGCCGCCAGGTCAACCAGCCGGCGGACCAGGCCAGGCGGGCCGGAACCGGTATCGAGCAGCGTCCGCACGCTGGCGCCCGCGGCGCTGTGGTCGGCCGGGACGTCGGCCGCGCGGACGATGGCACTCACCGTTGCCCGCCCGACGCGGGGGCGGGCGCGGCCTCCTCCGAGGCTTTCGACCTGTGCCCGGCGACGAGCTTGGCGAGCGCCTCGTTGAACCGGTCCACCTCGTCCACCGTGTTGTAGTGCGCGATGCCGATCCGCAGCGCCTCGCCCCAGCCGATCCGCTCGTGCAGGCCGAGTGCGTAGTAGCTGCCGTGACTCCAGACGCCGAAGCCGAGGTCGGCCAGCTCCTCGCTCAGCCGCGCGGACGGGATGCCGGGGAAGTTGATGAGGAAGGTCGGGACCCGGCCCGCCATGGTCGGCGGGCCGTAGAGCCGCGTGCCGACCGGAAAGCCGGCCAGCAGCCGCTCGCCAAGGTCGCGTTCCCACGCCGCGAGCTCGGCCATGCCGCCGAGGCTGTCCAGGTAGGCAAAGGTCGCGAGCAGGCCGCCGAGCAGCTCGTAGGGCAGCGTGCCGGTCTCGAACCGGTGCCCGACCGGCTCGAACGACACGGGCCTGGCCTTGTAGGGCTTCCAGGACTCCAGCAGGTCGCGCCGGCCGAACGCGATGCCGAGATGGGGGCCGCAGAACTTGTAGGCCGAGCAGGTCACGATGTCCGCGCCGATCGACTGCACGTCCATCGGCTCGTGCGCGGCGTACTGGACGGCGTCCACCCACGCCAGCGCGCCCGCCCGGTGCGCGAGGTCGCAGATCGCTTGGGCGTCCACGATCGTGCCCGTCGAGTTCGCCGCCCACGGGAACGCCACCACCTTGGTCCGCGCGCTGAGATGGCGCTCCAGGTCAGCGAGGTCCAGGCGGGTGTCGGCGTGCACGTCCGCGTGCAGCACCCGCAGGCCCCGGTCGGCGGCCAGGTCCAGCCACGGCGCCACGTTCGCGTCGTGGTCGAGACGGGTCACCACGACCTCGTCCCCCGGCTCAAGCTGGCGTCCGAGCGTGCGGGACAGCGTGAAGTTGAGCGAGGTCATGTTGGCGCCGAAAATGACTTCGTCAAAGGTGCAGCCGAGGAACCTCGCGGACGCGGCGCGGGCCTCGTCGACGAGTGCCTCGAGCCGGCGGCTGGTCGCGTAGGGCGCGCCCGTGTTGCCGCTCGACTCGCGGTACACCTCGGCTACGGCCGCGGCCACCTCGTCGGGTGTCTGGGTGCCGCCGGGCGCGTCCAGGAAGACGAATCCGTCGCGCAGCGAGCTGAAGTGCTCCCGCGCGGCGGCGATGGCAGGCGAAGGCACCGGCTGGTGGCCGGCGTCCGGGGCATCGTGAGCCGACGTCAGGTCGGCGGTCGAATTACTCATTAAGAGAAAAATAGGCCGAGAAGTTCGAAAGGTCAACGGCCGGCCGCGGGAGTGCCGGGAGCCTGCGCGACCCGGGCGGAGCCCCTACCGCCCCAGGTACGCGCGCTTCAGGTCCTCGCTGCGCAGCAGTTCGGCGGCGGTGCCCTGAAGCACGATCTCGCCGGTGGACAGGACGTACCCGCGGTCGGCGATGGACAGGGCCATGGTCGCGTTCTGCTCGACCATCAGCACCGCCACCCCCGACGCGTGGACCTCCTTGATGATCTGGAAGTTCTGCTGTACCAGTGCCGGCGACAACCCCATCGACGGCTCGTCCATCAGCAGCAGCCGGGGCCGCGACATCAGCGCCCGCCCCATCGCCACCATCTGCTGCTCGCCGCCGGACAGCGTGCAGGCAAGCTGGTCGCGCCGCTCGAGCAGGCGCGGGAACAGCGCGTGGATCCGCCCGAAGTCCTCGTCGAGCTTGTCGCCGCCGCGCAGCACCGCGCCGAGCTCGAGGTTCTCCCGGACGGTCATCTGCCCGAACAGCCGCCGGTTCTCCGGTACGATCGCGAGGCCCTTGGCGATGCGCTGCGGCACCGGGCGGTTCGTCACGTCCTCGCCGTCGAGCAGCACCCGGCCGGCCCGCGGCCGCACGCTGCCCAGGATCGTCTTCAGCGTCGTCGACTTGCCCGACGCGTTGCCGCCGAGCAGGCAGACCAGCTCGCCCGCCCCGACCCGCAGCGAGATCCCCTCGAGAATCCGCATCTGCCCGTAGTAGGTCGTCACGCCCTCCATGCTCAGCATGGTGCTCACCTGCGCGCCTCCGGCACGACGCGTCATGACCCCGCCAGCGCCTCGGGATCTCGGCCCATGTAGGCCTCGACCACCGCCGGATCGTTCGCCACCTGGTCGAATCCGCCTTCGGCGATCTTGACTCCGTGGTCGAGCGCGACGACCCGGTCGGAGCAGCCCGCGACGACGTGCATGTCGTGCTCGATCACGCAGATCGCCACGCCCCGCTCGTCGCGCAGGCGGGCGATCAGCTCGGTGACCTCATGCGTCTCGGCCGGGTTCATGCCCGCGGCCGGCTCGTCGAGCAGCAGCAGGCTCGGGCCGGCCGCGAGCGCGCGGGCGATCTCCAGCCGCCTGCGGTTCGCGTACGACAGCGAGTACGCCGGCTGGTCCCAGCGGTAGCCGGCCAGCCGCTTGCCGAAGAACGACAGCACGTCTTCGGCCAGCGCCCGCACCTGGCGCTCCTCACGCCTCGCCCTGGGCAGCCGCAGCACCGACTCGACCGGCGTCGCCCTGGTGCTGCCGTAGGTCGCGGCCATCACGTTCTCGATCACCGACATGTTCAGGAACAGCCGCAGGCTCTGGAAGGTGCGCGCGATCCCCAGCCGGGCGACCCGGTGCGGCAACTGGCCGGCGATCGACCGCCCGCCGAACCGGACGTCACCGGAAGACGGCTGGTACACGCCGGTGACCACGTTGAAGACCGTCGTCTTGCCCGCGCCGTTGGGCCCGATCAGGCTGACGATCTCCCGCTCCCCGACCTGCAGATCCAGTTCGTTGATGGCCCGGAGTCCGCCGAAGGACAACGACAGGCGGTCAAGGCTCAGGACGGCTTCCTCGGGCGGGTTCATGCCGGGACCTCCACCCGGCGCGCGCCGAGCAGGCCCTGCGGCCTGGCGTTCATCATCACGATCAGGATCGCGCCGATCATGAGCTGCCTGGTGATCTGGGACTCCACGACCAGGCGAGTCTCCCACACGAACGACGCCAGGTAGATCGTCGGCACCAGCAGGATCGTCCGCCACCGGCCCTTGACCTGGACCAGCGCGATCAGCATGCCGACGAGCACGACGAATCCGAAGTTCCCGGCGACCTTCGGGCTGGCCGGGACGATCACCCAGTCGCGCAGCGCGCCGGCGACCCAGCCGCTCGATCCCGGGCCGCCGGCGACCGCGCTGGCGGAGATCGCGCGCGCGACCGCGTGCGCGGCGAAGCCGAGGGCGGCGGTCGCCGCGAGGACCAGGCCGAGCCGGCGCCACGGGCGCAGCTTGACCGCCAGGGTCAGCAGGATCAGGCCGTAGAACAGGTAGCCGGCGTCGGCCGGGCTGCGCAGCAGCCCATCGTAGATGATCATGACGACGAGGGCGCCGGTCGCCGCGCCCGCGATGCTCCCGGCGCCACCCAGGATGAGGCCGGCGTAGACCAGGATCAGGATCGGCGTGTCGAAGTCGAGCGGGAACACGCTGATCTGCTGCGCCGCGAAGATCGTGCCCGCCAGCGCGGCGACCATCGCGCCGAACGCGAACGCCATCAGCTTGACCCGGTTGACCGGGATCGTCATCGCGGCCGCCGCGAGCGAGTCCTCCCGCACCGCCCGCCAGGCCCGGCCGGTGCGGGACGTCTCGAGCAGCCGCAGCACGACCATCGTCGCCACCAGCACGACCACGAGCAGGTAGTAGTAGCCCTCGTCGGTGGTGAGCTGGATTCCGAACGATCCGAACGGGTCCACGCCGGTGATCCCGTTGGGGCCGCCGAGCTTGCTCGGCGCCACATTGTTGGTGAACTCGACGAAGGCCTCGCCGAAGAACAGCGTGACGATCGCCAGGTAGTCGCCGATCAGCCGGCGCGACGGCCAGCCGACGATCAGGCCGAGGGCCGCGGCCCCGGCCATCACGATCGGCACCACCAGCACCGATGGCAGGTGGATGCCGTGGCTGCCGATCTGGCCCGACGACAGCAGCGCGAAACCGTACGCGCCGAAGCCGAAGAAGGCGACGTAGCCGAGGTCCAGCAGCCCGGCCCAGCCGACAACGATGTTCAGCCCGACCGCGAGCAGTGCGATCACCAGCGCGTCGACGCCCACCCGTAGCTGGAAGAGGCCGATGCCAGTGAGCGGCAGCGCCAGGCCGGCCACGCAGACGACCGCGAGCCTGGGCCACCAGCCGATGCGCTCGCCCGCCCGCTGCGCCGCGCCGAGCCAGGACGGCAGGTACTCCCGCCTGTGCTGCTGCCTGGCGACCCACTCGTCGGCCCCGACCTGGGGGCCGGCGGGCGGAGGCGGCGAATCGAGGCTCACGGCAGGATCACACCTTCTGAAGCTGGACCTGGCCGAGCAGCCCGCTCGGCCGGACCAGCATGACGACGATCAGCAGCGCGAACACGAGCAGGTTGGTGAAGGTCGACGAGACGTAGCCGGTGATGAAGGACTCGGCGACGCCGATCAGCAGGCCGCCGAGCATCGCGCCCGGCAGCGAGCCGATCCCGCCGACCACGGCCGCGGTGAACGCCTTGAGGCCGGCCAGGAAGCCGATCGTGTTCGTCACCTGGTTGAACAACAGCCCCGCCATCACGCCGGCCACGCCGGCGAGCGCGGAGCCGAGGAAGAAGGTCGCGGCGATCGTGAGGTTCACGTTGATCCCGAGCATCTCGGCGGCCTCGGTGTCGGCGGCCACCGCCCGCATCTGCTTGCCGAGCTTGGTCCGAACCACGAGCTGGCGCAGCCCGATCATCAGCGCCAGGCCGAGGACGATGACCATGATCTGGACGGCGTCGACGCTGACCGAGCCGATGCTGAACCCGGAGGAGAACGGGATGAAGTCCGGCGTGTTGTAGACCCGGTACTGGCCGCCGAACAGGAGCAGGGCCGCGTTCTCCAGGAAGAACGAGATGCCGATCGCGGTGATCAGGGGCGCGATCCGGGGCGCGTGGCGCAGCGGCCGGTACGCGAACCGCTCGATCGCCACGCCGATGCCCCCGGTCAGCAGCGCCGCCAGCACGAACATGATCGCCAGCAGCAGCGGCACGGGGATGGTCAGCGCCTTCGATCCGCCGAACCACTGGATCACGAAGTAGCCGACGAACGCGCCGACCATGTACAGGTCGCCGTGCGCGAAGTTGAGCAGCTTCAGCACTCCGTACACCATCGAGAAACCGAGCGCGACCAGCGCGTAGAGCGCACCGACGGTGATGCCGTTGACCAGTTCCTGAAAGAAGAACCCCATCAGGTGCGAATCCGCTCGTTACTCGGGCCGCGTGATGGCGCGCCGGCCACCGGGCCGGCGCGCCATTGGCGGCGATATCCGTTCAGCGGGCCAGCCAGCGATCAGCCCGGGATCAGCCCGTACTTGCCGGACGAGTCGATCTTGAACAGGAAGAACTTGCCGTGGGCGTTGTCCCCGTGCGAGTCGAAGCTGATCGGCTGGCCGAGAATAGACGTTGACTCGTGCGTCTTCTTGATCGCGTCGAGCACGTTCGCGCGACTCGGCGTCTGTCCGGCCTGGCAGACCGACGCGATCGCCTCATCGATCACGTGGGTAGCAGCGAAGATGGGCGGGCCGAACGTGCCGAAGGATCCGAACTTCGCCTTGGCGGCCGCGACGAGCGATGCATCGGCGGGAATCGCGGTGATATCCGGGCCGAAGGCTGACACGTACGAACCGCTGATCGTGAAGGTACCCGGCGAGAACAGACCGTCGGTGCCGAAGATGACGGCCTTCTTGTGCTGCTGGGCGAGGTTGCGGCCGAACTGCTGCGCGTTGCCTGCCACCTGCCAGGGAAGGATCACTACCGACGTCGCCGGCGTGACCTTGGCCACCAGCGAGGAGAAGTCGGTCAGCTTCTGCGACACGGACTCGTGGTCCACCTTGATCCCGGCCGCCGTGAGAATCGGCGTCATGAACCCGACGAGGCCGGTCGAGTAGACCTCCTGGTCATCAACGATCATGACGGCCTTCGGGTGCAGGTTCTTGACGATGTAATTGGCGTCATTCTGTCCCTGGACGCGGTCGTTCGACACGACGCGGAAGAACGTGGGGTATTTGCCCTGGGTGAGCGTCACGTTCGTCGCCGACCCTGAGATGAACGCCATCCCCGCCCGCGCCATCAGCGGGCCGACGGCCTCGACCTCCTGGCTGCCGGCCGGGCCCACCACGGCCACGATCTTCGAGTTCGACGTGAGCTGCTGGGTGACGGTGGTCGCCTGGGCCGGGTCGAGCTGCGTGTCACCCTGAACCAGCGTGATCTTCGTCTTGTTGGCCTTGTTGTCCATCGCCATGGCGAGCTGCGCGAAGTGAAGCTGCTCCTGCCCGAGCACGGCCACCGGGCCGGTGATCGGCGCCTCGATCCCGATTGAAGCCGTGCAGGCCTTGCTGCCGCCAGACGCGGTGCCGCCGTTGCTGCTGCCGCAACCCGCGACGGCCAGCGCACCAAGCACCGCGACCGCGATAATCGTGCGTCCCTTCATGGACGTTGCCTCCCTTTCGGGCAAGGTTTATGTCTCGGGGACGCGGCGGACGACGCGGAAACTCAAATTCGCCCCTCCCCGGCGCTCGAATTTGTTCCGCTGATCAAACCATCACGGGGCACAGTCGTGCAAGGGGGGCAATTCGGGATTCAGGTCACAGTTGTGAGTCAGC
>DASPZH010000450.1:0-4295 GCA_035636335.1 Streptosporangiaceae bacterium | reverse complement strand
GCTGCCCAGCGTCGAGGCGGTAGCCAAACCGGACGCGCACGTCGTGCCGTGGGCCTACCAGGGTAACTCGGCGGTCGTGGCCAGCGCCGCCGGCCACATCCCGCACGTGCTCGGCGACGTCGACCTGGTGCTGCCGGTGCTGCACGGGCCGTACGGCGAGGACGGCACCATCCAGGGCCTGCTCGAGATGGCGGGCGTCCCGTATGTCGGCGCCGGGGTGCTGGCCAGCGCGGTCAGCATGGACAAGGAGTACATGAAGCTGATATTCCAGGCCAGGGGCCTGCCGGTGGGCCCGCACGTGGTCGTGCGCGAGAACGACTGGCCAGCCGCCGCGCCGCCAACTCCCGGTCAGCTCCAGGCGGCAGCGGGGATCGAGGCCCTCGGCTGGCCGCTGTTCGTGAAGCCCGCCAGGGGCGGTTCCAGCCTGGGCACCTCCAAGGCCGACGATGCCGGCCAGCTCGCCCGGGCGATCGAGCTGGCCAGGCAGTTCGACCCCAAGGTGCTCGTCGAGGCCGCGATCACCGCCAGGGAGATCGAGGTGGCGGTGCTCCAGGGCCGCAGCGGAGCCCCGCCGGACGCCAGCCTGCCGGGCGAGCTGCGGCTTGACGGCGGGGAGGAGTTCTATGACTTCGAGGCCAAGTACCTGGACCAGGCCAGCACCATGCTGATCCCCGCGCCGATACCGGCCGAGGACACCGAGCGGATCCGCGCGCTGGCCGCCGCCGCGTTCGACGCCGTCTCCGGCGAGGGGCTGGCCCGAGTGGACTTTTTCTACACGCCCGAGCGACAGATCCTGGTCAACGAGATCAACACGTTCCCGGGGATGTCGCCGACGTCGTACTTCCAGAAGATGTGGGAGGCGACCGGCCTGTCCTTCGCCGAGGTCATCGACCGCCTGCTCCAGACGGCCCTGGCCCGCCGCCCCGGACTGCGCTGAACCCCTGGCGGCGCCATGGCGGCACCAGGGGTTCAGCGGGTCAGGCGCCGTGCTCGTTACCTCTTGGCCGCGGCGAGCTTCTTCTTGTCGCCGTTGACGAGAGCCTTGAAGTCGGCGCCGGCGCGGAACTTGGGCACCGACGACTTGGGCACCTTGATGGACGCGCCGGTCGCGGGATTGCGCGCCGTGCGAGCCGGGCGGTCCGTCTTCTCGAACACGCCGAACCCGGTGATGGCTACCTTGTCGCCCTTGGCGACTGCGAGCTGGATGGTGTCGAGAACTGCGTTCACCGCTTCGGTCGCGGTTTTCTTGTCTCCCAACCGTCCGGAAATTGCATCGATCAGGTCACGCTTGTTCATGTCGTCACTCCTGCGGGTCCCCCAACTGGAGGTCGCTCACCTCATGGCCTGTCCGACCGGGGTATTCGCAACCTCTGACCTGCTTGAAATTAGGCGATGCAGCGGCGCCGCACAATCATCTGCGCAACAAAAGGAAGGCGTGTCGTTATTGAAACTGCGCGCAATTCAGTAATAAAAGGTGCCAGTCGTCAGGTTAATTCTCACCGCTGCCCGGTGCCGCCGCGCGCAAGCTCGGCGTCGGCCATAAGCCGGTCCAGGCGCCGGGAACCCCGGATCCGGTTCGCCGTCGGCATCTTCAGCGAGGTGCAGATGGCCATGAACCGAAGGTGCAGCCTCATGCGCACGTCCGGATCCACATTCAGCCCGGACAGAACGCGCTGCACGGCGAGCAGCCTCGCCGCCAACGCGTCGGCGTCGGCCTCCTTGGCCAGTTCTGAGCCCAGTTCTGACCAGGCCGACTCGGACTCCGTCATCCATCCCACCTTCCCAAACGCCCCGAACGAAGCAAACACGAGGGCACCTGAAGACACGTCGGCCAGGGACCTTCGGCTCGGACAGCCGAGGCTTAGGCCCGTACCGTCAAGTCCTTGCGTTCGGTCACACTCGTCCAGACGGTAAGGTCCATACTTGGGAAGCTGCGGCCAGCAGACCCGTTCGGGCCAGGCCGCCGAGTCGCGTGAGCTGCCTAGTGAGGTCCCCCCAATGAAGGTTGCCGTGGTCAAGGAGACCGGGCCGGCCGAGCGCAGAGTCGCGCTCGTCCCGGAGACGGTCGCTAAGCTGCGTTCCGCCGGGCACGAGGTTCTCGTGCAGACGGGGGCGGGTGCCAGCGCCTTCCTGCCGGACGAGTCGTACTCGGAGGCGGGGGCGAGCGTCGTCCCTGCCGACCAGCTCGGTTCCGCGGACGCCATCCTGCTGGTCGGCCGGCCCGACGCCGCCCAGATCGCCAGGTTGCGCCCCGGACAGGCGATACTCGGCATGTTCGCGCCGCTGACCGACCCCGCCCTGGCCAGCAGGCTGGCCGAGACGGGCGCGACCGCGATCAGCCTGGACCTGATCCCGAGGACGCTGCCGCGCGCTCAGCCTATGGACGCGCTGACCTCGCAGGCCAACATCGCCGGCTACAAGGCCGCGCTGCTGGCGGCGACCACGTTCGGGCGGTTCTTCCCGATGCTGATCACGGCAGCGGGCACGGCACGGCCGGCCAAGGTGCTCGTGCTCGGCACTGGCGTCGCCGGCCTGCAGGCCATCGGCACCGCCCGGCGCCTGGGCGCGGTGGTGAGCGCCTACGACGTCCGCCCGGAGACCAAGACCGAGGTTGAGTCGCTCGGGGCCACGTTCATCGAGCTGACCTCGGTGGGCCCGGCCGGCGGGACCGGGGGTTACGCCAGGGCGCTGACCGAGGACGAGCGCGCCGCGCAGCAGGCCGAGCTCGCCGACCACATCGCCAGGCACGACGTGGTGATCACCACCGCTCAGGTGCCGGGACGCCGACCGCCGCTGCTGGTGACGGGCGAGGCGCTGAAGTCGATGGCGCCCGGCTCGGTGCTGGTCGACATGGGCGCAAGCGAACTAGGCGGCAACGTCGAGGGCTCCGCTCCCGGCGAGACGATCGTGGCCGACAACGGCATCACGATCGTCGGTGCCGACAACCTGCCGTCGACGATGGCGGCCGCGGCGTCGGCCATGTACGCGCGCAACATCAGCTCGCTGCTCACCTACCTGGCCAAGGACGGCCAGCTCACGGTCGACCTGACCGACGAGCTCGTGGCCGGGGTCGTGGTCACCCACCAGGGCAAGGTCGTGCATCCCTCGCTGAATCAGGCGCTCGCTGCGGCCGATGCCCAGCCCGCGCAGCCGGGCGATCCGCCTGCGGCCGAGTGACCGGGAGGAACCGCTCATGCTCCTGACCGACTTCATCATCTTCGTGCTGAGCCTGTGGGTGGGCTTCGAGGTCATCAGCAAGGTGCCCGCCACGCTGCACACGCCGCTGATGTCCGCGGCGAACTCGATCCACGGCATCGTGCTGGCCGGCGCCATCGTGATCGCGGCGACCGCCCACAACGCCGTCGGGTACATCCTCGCCTTCGTGGCCGTGGCGTTCGCGGCGATGAACGTCGTCGGCGGCTATGTGGTCACCGGCAGGATGCTCAAGATGTTCAAGCGCCGGATCGCCCCGGCACCGGCATCGCCCGCCGTCGAGGCGAGCCCGAACGGCAAGGCAGCGGCATGAGCGGCACCTTCAACACGGTCATCCAGCTCATCTACCTGACAGCGGCATCGTGCTTCGTGCTCGGCCTGCACATGATGAACAACCCGGCCACGGCCAGGCGCGGCAACCAGGTCTCGGTGGCGGGCATGGCCGCGGCGATCGTCGCGACCGGCGCCCTGGTCATCCACGGCGGCCTGATCGACGCGACCGGCTGGATCGTGATCGGGGCGGGAATCCTGGTCGGCGGCGGCCTTGGCCTCTACACCGCCAGGACCGTGAAGATGACGGCGATGCCGCAGCTAGTGAGCGTCTTCAACGCGGTCGGCGGCGGCGCGGCGGCGCTGGTGGCGATCAGGGACTTCATGACGGTGGGCGCCGGCGTCGGCGCCGCGACGTCCGTCCCGACCGTGCTCGACGTGATCATCGGCTCGGTGACCTTCTCCGGCTCGATCATCGCGGCGGGCAAGCTCCAGGGCGTGATCACCTCGGCTCCCGTCGCGATCCCCGGCGCGCGGATCGTCAACCTGTTCCTCGCCGCGGCGGCAGTCGCGGCCGGCGGCTACGTGATCGCATCGCCCGGCATGATCGGCCTCGGCGTGGTGATCGCGGCGGCCCTCGTGTTCGGCGTCTCGATGGTCATGCCGATCGGCGGCGCCGACATGCCGGTCGTCATCTCGCTGCTCAACGCGTTCACCGGCACCGCGGTCGCGATGGCCGGGTTCGTCATCGACAACACCGCGCTGATCATCGCCGGGGCGCTGGTCGGCGCCTCGGGTGGCATCCTGACCAA
>DASPZH010000449.1:0-1904 GCA_035636335.1 Streptosporangiaceae bacterium | reverse complement strand
GGTCCCTCGACGAGGATCATGTCGGCGTCGAGCGCGTGCAGCGCCGCCCGGACCGCGCGGGCCGACCCGGGACCGTGGTGCCTGACGCCGAGTACGGTGACGGTCACTCGATCGTCACGTCCAGGTCGCGGCACGCCCGGTACAGGTCGCGCCACTCGCCGCGCTCCTTGACGACCGCCTCCAGGTACTCGTTCCAGGCGACGCCGTCCTGCACCGGGCTCTTCACCACCGTCCCGACCAGTCCGGCGGCGACGTCCGCGGCGTTCACCTGGCCGTCGCCGAAGTGCGCGGCCAGCGTCATGCCGTTGGTCAGCACGCTGATCGCCTCGGCGGTGGACAGCGTGCCCGACGGGACCTTCAGCGTGGTCCTGCCGTCCTGGGTGACCCCGGACCGCAGTTCCCTGAAAACCTGGACGACCCGGCGGACCTCGGCCAGCGCCGGCGGCTCGGCGGGCAACCGCAGCGCCCGGCCGAGCTCGGCGACGCGGCGGGTGACGATCTCGACCTCAGCGTCCTCGGTGGCCGGCAGCGGCAGCACCACGGTGTTGAACCGGCGCCTGAGCGCGCTGGACATCTCGTTGACGCCGCGGTCCCTGTCGTTGGCCGTGGCCACCAGCGTGAACCCCGGCACCGCCTGAACCTCGATGCCCAGCTCAGGCACCGGCAGCGTCTTCTCCGACAGCACCGTGATCAGCGCGTCCTGCACCTCGGCCGGCATCCGGGTCAGCTCCTCGGCGCGGACGACCTGGCCGGCCCGCATCGCGGTCATGACCGGCGAGGGAACCAGGGCGCCCGGCGTCGGTCCCTCCGCGATCAGCCTCGCGTAGTTCCAGCCGTACCTGACCGCCTCCTCGCTGGTCCCCGCCGTGCCCTGGACCAGGAGGGTGGAGTCGCCGCTGATCGCGGCGGCCAGGTGTTCGGACAGCCAGGTCTTCGCCGTGCCCGGCGCGCCGAGCAGCAGCAGCGCCCGGTCGGTCGCCAGCGTCGCGACCGCGACCTCGACGAGCCGGCGGGCGCCGACGTACTTCGGCGTGATCACGGTTCCGTCCGGCAGCGTCCCGCCGAGCACGTAGGTCACGACCGCCCAGGGAGACAGCTTCCAGGCGGGCGGCCGCGGCCGGTCGTCGGCGGCGGCCAGCGCGGCGAGTTCGGCCGCGTACTGGTGCTCGGCGTGCGGCCTGAGCACATCGGCGAGCTGTGCGGTAGTCACGGTGACGGCTCCTCGGCAAGTTCGCGGCGCATCGCCGCCCGGACGGTCAGGGTGGCCTGCAGGTCGTCCCAGCTCGCCGCCGGCCGGGCCGCTTCTGCTTGGGGCGGCACCGGCGGCTCAAGCCGCAGGGCGGCGAGGCGGAGCGCGGCGCGCGGGTGCTCTCGGTGGTCGGCGCGCACCAGGGTCGCGAGCTTGGCCCGCACCCGGTCCGACAGCCCCACGGACCAGGGCGCGGGCAGCCGCTCGAGGGTCGCCCAGAACAGCGGGCTGTCCGGGTTGCTGATCAGCCAGTCCTCTCGCGGGCCGGCCGGCAGGGCGGCCAGCAGCCGCAGGTCCTGGTCGGTGGGCTGGCCGGCCGCGCGGCGGCCGGCCGGCGGCTGGTCAAGCAGCGCGACCAGCCAGCCGGGGTCCGAGTCCCTGACCGCGGCCGCGGTCCACCCGTCCCGGAGCGCGCCCGCCCAGTCGGTGTGATCGGCCAGCGCCAGCAGGCCGGCCGGGTCCAGTCCGGTGTGAACCGCCCACGTGCCCGCCGGGGCGGCGGCGACCAGTTGGCGCAGCAGCCCGGCCTGGCTCCCGGCACCGCCGGGCGCCGGGCCGTCGATGCCGTCGGCCAGCATCTCCGCGGTCACCGCCGGCGGGACCGTCACCCGCAGCCGCCGCGGCGCGGTCCGTTCGACCCGGACGGCACCGGCCG
>DASPZH010000448.1:0-4421 GCA_035636335.1 Streptosporangiaceae bacterium | reverse complement strand
GCGAAGACGGGCTCGGCAGCCCCCGGGCGGCCGGTCGCCGCATCCAAGGAACGCGCGCCGGTAACGGGCGCGCAGCCACGCAGGAGCGAGGCGCCCGTGCGGGTCAGCGCGCGCGTTGGCATCGCGGCTTCGGCCGGTGAGATAAGGCTCAGCATTCCGGGCACCTCCTTCTGTGCAGCATCACGTGACCACCTGGCGTGAGAGACGTACTCAGACCCTAAGCAGGCCGACGGCAACCAGGCAACTGATTTTCCGCGGCCTTCTCCAGAAGTTACAGAAAGGCAACCGTCCAGTTCATGAGGCCGTGCGGATCAGGCCCTCCTGCACCACGGACACCACTAGCTCGCCCTGCCTGGTGAACAGCTCGCCGCGGGCCAGCCCGCGGGCGCCGGCCGCGACCGGCGACTCCTGCGTGTACAGCAGCCACTGGTCGGCGCGGAACGGGCGGTGGAACCACATCGCGTGGTCCAGGCTCGAGCCGACGGTCTTGCCGTCCGCCCAGGACAGGCCGTTGGCCAGCAGCACCGAGTCGAGCAGCGTCATGTCCGAGGCGTAGGTCAGCATGCACACGTGCAGCAGCGGGTCGTCTGGCAGCTCGCCGTCGGCCCGCACCCAGGCCATGCTGTGCGTCGCCCGCAGCGACGGGTCGCTGACCGCCTCGAACGACAGCGGGCCCAGGTGCCTGATGTCAATCGGGTTGGTACCCGAGTACTCCGCGGCCGCGTCGCCGAACAGCTCCTCCATCCGCTCGGCGGCCGACGGCACTGCCTCGGGTGGCGGAACGTCGGGCATCGGGCGCTGGTGCAGCACGCCGGTCTCCGGGTGGTGGAAGGACGCGGAGAGCGTGAAGATCGTCTTGCCGTGCTGGACGGCGGAGACCCGGCGGGTGGTGAACGAGCGGCCGTCCCTGACCCGGTCCACCAGGTAGATCAGCGGCACCGTCGGATCGCCCGGCCTGATGAAGTACGCGTGCAGCGAGTGCACGGGGCGGTCTTCCGGCACGGTGCGGCCCGCCGCGACCAGCGCCTGGCCGGCCACCTGCCCGCCGAACACGCGCTGCCGCCGCTCGTTCTCCGGGCTGCGGCCGCGGAAGATGTTGAGCTCGATCTGCTCGAGGTCGAGCAGCTCCACCACGGCATCCAGCGCAGTGTGTTCCGCTCGCCTCCGGGGCCCCGCCCGCCTCCCCATTCCCACTTCACTGCGCCCCTCCGGCTCGCTCACATGCACCTCCCCCGCGGTCCGTTCCTGCCCCGGCCGGGCAGCTCGTCCAGGAACCTGGACGGCGTTCTGGCCTTCCTGCCGCCCGGCGTCCTGGCCAGCGACCAGGACAGGTACAGCCGCTGCCTGGCCCTGGTGATCCCGACGTAGAGCAGCCGGCGCTCCTCCTCGATCGCCTCGGCCGACCGCGCGTAGACGATCGGCAGAGCGCCCTCGGTCAGGCCGGGCAGGAACACCGCGTCCCACTCCAGGCCCTTGGCGGCGTGCAGCGACGCGAGCGTGACTCCTCCGGTGTCCGGTGCGTGCCCGGCCGCGCCGCGCCCGTCGAGCTCGGCCGCCAGGTCGGCCAGCGTCGCGCCCGGCGCCGCGGCGAAGAAGTCGTCGGAGATCTTGGCCATCGCCTCGAGGGACTCCCAGCGCTCCCTGGCCCGGCCGCGGCCACCCGGCGGCTCCTTCGTCAGCCCCAGGCCGGTCAGCACCGGCCGCACCGCGGCGGCCGGATCCTCGTCGGCCGCGACCGACCGCGCCGCGACCCTGAGCAGGGACAGCGCCTGCCTGACCTCGGCCCGGTCGAAGAACCGCTCGGTGCCGCGAAGCTGGAACGGCACGTCGGCCGCCGCCAGCGCCTCCTCGTAGCCCCTGGTCATCGCGTTGGTCCTGACCAGCACGGCGATCTCGGCCGGCGGCATCCCCGCGGCGACCAGCTCGGCGGCCTGCCTGGCCACCTCGGCCGCTTCGGCCGGCTCGTCGTCGTGCTCGGTCAGCCTCGGCGCCGGGCCGGGCGGGCGCTGCGCCACCAGCGCCTGCCCGGGCGCGGCGAATACCCGGTTGGCCAGCGCCACTACCTGCGGCGTCGACCGGTAGTTGCGGACCAGGCGGACCACGGTCGCGGCGGGGTACTGCAGGCTGAACCTGGTCAAGTACGCGGGAGTGGCGCCGGTGAACGAGTAGATGGTCTGCCGCGGGTCGCCGACCACGCAGACGTCGTCGCGGTCCCCGGTCCACTGGTCGAGCAGCAGCTTCTGCAGCGGGTTGACGTCCTGGTACTCGTCGACGACGAAGTACCTGTACCGGTCCCGCACGGCGGCGGCGACGGCCGGGTGACCGGCGAGTATCGCGGCGGTCAGCTCGAGCACCGACTCGAAGTCGACCAGGTTACGCTCGCCGCGCAGATCCTCGTAGCAGGCGTACAGCTCGGCCAGGCCGGCGGCCGGCAGCGGCCCGGTCCGGTCCGCCTTCTCGCACGCCACCGGGTACTCCTCCGGCCGTACCTGGGTGACCTTGGCCCACTCGATCTCGGCCGCGACGTCGCGCAGCTCGGCCAGCTCGAGCCGCAGCCGACGCCGCCGCGCGGCCTCGGCCAGCAGGCCGACCTTGGAGTCGAGCACGGCCGGCGGGGGGCCGCCGACCGCGGTCGGCCAGAAGTGAGTGAGCTGGCGCAGCGCGGCCGAGTGGAACGTCCTGGCCTGCACGTGCTCGAGCCCGGCGCCGGGCACGGCGCGGCTGCCGAGCTGCCTGAGCCTGGCGCGCAGCTCGCCCGCGGCCCGGGTGGTGAACGTCACGGCCAGCACCCGGTCGGGGCGTACTACGCCGGTCGCGACGGCGTAGCCAATCCGGTGCGCCACCGCCCTGGTCTTGCCGGTGCCCGCGCCGGCCAGCACGCAGACCGGCCCCCGGGTCGCCAGCGCGACCTCCTGCTGCTCGGGATCGAGCGCGGCGAGCACGGCATCGGGACCCTCGCCGCCGTCCGGTTCCGCCGCGAGCGCGCCGCCCCCGGGCACGGCACCGCGTCGCTGCCCTTCGTTCAAGCCCGCCTCCTTTCCCGCGCCATCCTGCCTTATGGCTCCGACGTTTCGCGGCGCACCGCGGGTATGCCCTGGCAGCAGCCCGGGGCGAGGGCGAGCCGGTGCGGGCAGGCTCGGCCACGACGGCGTGAGCGGAAATCTCGGCCCGGCTCGCAGGAAGTAGGTCGCAGATCCGGACGTTAGTAGTGTTCAGGTGTGAGAATGGCTGGCAAGGAGGATCAGGGGCATGACCCAGCCGCTGACGATGTACACGACACCATGGTGCGGGTATTGCCGGAGGCTCAAGAGCCAGCTTGCCCGCGACGGCATCGAGATCACCGAGGTCGACATCGAGCGTGAACCGGGCGCCGCCGAGTACGTGATGACGGTCAACGGCGGCTTCCAGACCGTCCCGACGGTGCTGTTCCCCGACGGCAGCACCCTGACGAACCCGTCCGCGCGCGCGGTCAGGGAGCGGATGGAAGATCTGGCTGTGTCGCGATGACGGATTTTCCTGGCGCAACGAAAAGCTCCGTGGCCGGTCCGGCCTCGCAGGCTGCCCAGGACCCGGCGGAAGGCGCCGCGCTGGCTGCGGCGCAGGCCGACGACGCGGTCGTCCGCCGGACCAAGGACGGCTGGCGGGTCGGCGGCGCGGACGTGCCCGATCTCACGAGCGCGATGGTGCTCGCCGACCTGATTTCGGCCGAACTCGCGTCCGACGCGGAAGGCTCGCCAGCTTCGGCGGCGACCCCGCCGCCCGGCCGGGCGGCCCGCACGTCCGGCCGGAACAGCAGGGACGCCGCCGCGACCGAGACGGGCCGGCTGCGCGCCACGATCGGCCAGCTCGAGCACGCACTGACCGCGCGGATCCGGGTCGAGCAGGCCATCGGCGTCCTGGCCGAACGCCACCGGATCCAGCCCCGGCAGGCATTCGAGCAGCTCAGGAACGCGGCCAGGAACCGCGGCCGGCGGGTCATCGACATCGCCAGCGACGTCGTCGCGAGCGCGACGAACCCGCTGCTGCAACTGCCGGACGAGCTCTCCCGGCCGCGCTCGGCCGCCCGTCGCGGCCGACGAGCCCACGGCGTGCTCGGCAGCGAGTAACCTCTGATTGACGCAACGTAGCGGAGGGTAAATCTCGCCTCGGGGGCCGCGCCGCGGTCCGGGACGAGGGCCTGAACGGTGGATGACGGGGGAGTTCCTGGCCGCCTGCTGATCATCGGCGGAGCCGAGGACCGGTGCTGCGGGACCGGTGTACTCGAGCGCTTCGCGCAGATGTGCGGCGGGCCGAAGGCATGCGTCGTCGTGATCACCACGGCCACCGGAACGCCGGGCCGGGTGCTGGCCGACTACGAGCGGGTGTTCCGCAAGCTCGGCGTGCGGCACGTCAAGGAACTGCCGATCAGCGGCCGCGCCGAC
>DASPZH010000447.1:0-12159 GCA_035636335.1 Streptosporangiaceae bacterium | reverse complement strand
TGTTGACTACACTGACGCCAACGCGCTGACGGAGACGAGTAGCACCGGGTGTCGCGAGCGCAGAGAGCCGCCGGAAGCTGGAAAGGCGGCCTCGCGTCCGGTAGCGAAGACCCTCCCGAGTGCGGGGAGTAACGGCCGCCGCCGCAAGCGGCCGGCCCGATGCCCCGCCGGCCAGCCCCCGTGATCGGGCCAACGAGGCCGTGGCCGCCGGTGCCCGCACCGGGCCCGGCGAAGTGCGGTGGCACCGCGAGTTCCCTTCTCGCCCGCACTCCCAAGGGGCACGAGAGCCAGGAGTAGCCGGGAGTGCCCATGACACCCATCCGAGTCCTCGCCAGCGACCTGAGCGCGCACGTCGGCGAGCGCGTCTGCGTCGCCGGCTGGTTGCATCGCAAGCGCGAGCTCAAGTCGGTGACGTTCCTGGTCATCAGGGACCGGTCCGGGCTCGCTCAGGTCGTGCTGCGGGCCCCGTCGGCCGGCCACGGGAGCGAGCCGGCGGCCGCCGCGGCCGACCTCACGGAGGAGACCGTGCTCCGGGTGAGCGGCCTGGTGACGGCGAGTACTCAGGCGCCGGGCGGTGCCGAGATCACCGCGCCGGAGCTGACCTTGCTCAGCGACCCCGCCGACCCGCCGCCGTTCGACCTGTACCGGCCCGCGGTGACGGCCGCGCTGCCGACCGTGCTCGACCACGCGCCCACGACGCTGCGCCATCCGGTGCTGCGGGCCGGCTTGCTGATCGCGGCCGCCAGCGTGGCCGGGTTCCGGGCGACGCTCGACGCGCGCGGCTTCACCGAGATCCAGACGCCCAAGATCGTGCCGTCGGCCACCGAGTCCGGCGCGAACGTGTTCGCCCTCGACTACTTCGGCCAGCCCGCCTACCTCGCCCAGTCGCCGCAGTTCTACAAGCAGGCGATGGTCGGGGTCTTCGAGCGGGTCTACGAGACCGGCCCCGCCTTCCGCGCCGAGCCGCATGACACCGCGCGCCACCTGGCGCAGTACGCGAGCCTGGACGCCGAGTTCGGCTTCATCACCGACCACCGCGACGTCATGGCGATGCTGCGGGACGTGGTCGCCGGAATGGCGGCGGCAGTGCGCGAGCGAGCTAGTTGCGCAACGAAGCTCCTGAACGTCAGGCTGCCGGAGGTGCCAGCGCGGATTCCCGAGCTGCACTTCGCCGACGCCCAGGACCTGATCGCGGCGAGCGCGGGATGGGACCCGCGCGGCGAGCCCGACCTGTCCCCCGCCGACGAGCGCTGGCTGGGCGAGTGGGCGGCCCGGGAGCACGGCAGCGACCTGGTGTTCGTGACCGGGTTCCCGATGGCCAAGCGGCCGTTCTACACCCACCCGGACCCGGACCGGCCCGCGTACTCGCGCAGCTTTGACCTGCTGTTCCGCGGGATGGAACTGGTCACCGGCGGCCAGCGGCTGCACAACCACGGCGACTACCTCGCCGCGCTCGCCGCGCGCGGCGACGATCCGGCCAGCTACGCGAGCTACCTGCAGGTGTTCAGCCACGGGATGCCGCCGCACGGCGGCATCGCGATCGGCCTCGAGCGCTGGACGGCACGGCTGACCGGGGCGGCCAACATCCGCGAGGTGACCATGTTCCCCCGCGACCTGCACCGGCTCACCCCGTAGCGGACAGCTCCGCCCCGGCGAGACCGAGCGTGATCGCGTCCACCTCGGCGACCTCCTGCGCCGTCGGGATCCAGTCGGCGGCGTCGGCGTTGGCCTTGACCTGCTCCGGCGACATCGCGCCCGCGATCACGCTGCCGCAGCCTGGCTGCTCGGCCAGGCAGGCGATCGCGATCGCGAGCAGCGAGACGCCGTGCGCCTCGCCCCAGGCCGCCAGCGCCTCCACGATGTCGAGCTTGGCCTCGGTCACGTAGCCTTCCCGGCCGGCCAGCCTGGTGCCCTCCCTGGCCGGCTGGCCGCGCCGGATCTTGCCCGTCAGCAGGCCGTTGGCCAGCGGGAAGTAGGGCAGCACGCCGAGGCCGAAGTGCCTGGCGGCCGGAACGACCTCGGCCTCCGCGGCCCGCTCGAGCAGCGACCAGTGGTTCTGCGCCGAGACGAAGGGCACCGCTGCACGCCGGTCGGCCAGGCAGGCGGCCTCGGCGATCTGCCAGCCGGTGAAGTTCGAGTTGCCCAGGTAGCGGACCTTGCCCTCGGCGACCAGCTCGCCCAGCGCCCCGAGCGTCTCGGCGATCGGCGTCTGCGGGTCCGGCGTGTGGATCTGGTACAGGTCGATGTAGTCGGTCCGCAGTCGGCGCAGCGACTCCTCCGCGGCCCGCCTGATGTAGCTCCGGCCGCCCTTGGCGCCCGCCGCGCGGCCGTAGCCCATGTCCGCGGCCTGATGGCCGAACTTCGTGGCCAGCACGACCCGGTCGCGGCGACCTGCCAGTGCCTCGCCGAGCAGTTCCTCCGACCGGCCGTCGCCGCCGTAGGTGTCCGCGGTGTCCAGCAGGGTGATGCCGCAGTCGATCGCCGCGTCCACGACGGCCCTGGTGCCGGCCACGTCGAGCCTGCGGCCGAAGTTGTTACAGCCGAGGCCGACGACCGAGACGGTGAGACCAGAGTTGCCGAGTGCCCGGTAGCGCATGCGCCCTGCCTTCACCGTCGCCGTTGCCCGCTGCCGATTAGATCGTACCGATGGCGGCCAACCGTCCCGGGCGCCGAGCGGCGGCGCGGTAGTCTGTGCCGCACCATGGCAGAGTCTCCGGCGCCAGGACCTGTGGTCCTGCGGATCAGGCTCGGGGTCACGCTGCGCCGCCTGCGCGAGTCGCGCGGGATCACGGCGCAGCTGGCCGCACGGGAGATCCGCGGCTCAGACTCGAAGATCAGCCGGATCGAGCTTGGCCGGCAGTCGGCGCGGGAAGTCGACGTCGCCGACCTGCTCACGCTGTACGGGGTGACCGACCAGGCCGAGCGCGACGCGCTGCTCACCCTCGCCAGCCAGGCCCTCGGCCCGCCCTGGTGGCAGCCGTACACCGACGTGCTGCCGACCTGGTTCCAGGCCTACCTCGGGGTCGAGGAGGCGGCCGAGTCGGTCAGGACCTACGACACGCACTTCGTGCCCGGCCTGCTCCAGACCGCCGACTACGCGGCCGGGCTCCTCGCGCCCGGCGGCTTCGGCGCCGGCGAAACCGCGAAGCTGCTCGAGGTGCGCGCTAAGCGGGTCGCGCGGTTCGCGGCCGGGGGCTGGCGCCTTTCAGCCGTCATCGACGAGGCCGTGCTGCACCGCCCGGTCGGCGACCGGCGGGCGTTCGCCGCCCAGCTCGAGCATCTGCGGGACGCGGCTCGGTGGCCCGGCGTGACCGTCCGCATCCGGCCGCTGTCCGCCGGGGCGCCGATCAGCCCGGCCGGCTTCACGATCCTGCGATTCGCGGCCGACGAACTCCCCGACGCGGTCTACTCCGAGCAGCTCACCACGGCCAGCTACCTGGACCGGCCGGCGGACGTGGCGCGTTATGCCGCGGCGATGGACCTGCTGGCGGGCGGCAGCCGGGCCGCCGACCAGACCGCCGCGATCGTCGGCGCCGAACTCACCCGGCTTGGCTAGCCAGGTTCTCGATCAGTTCCGCCGACTCCGGCGGCGGCATGGCCGACCGGCTGAGCGCGTCGAATGACTGGCGCATCGCGCGCACCTCGGCGTCGCGCTGCTCGAGCAGCACCTGACCGCGGATGCCCTCCGCGCACGCCACGTCGCCGTCGCCGGGCCCGGCGAAGCTCAGGATGCCGAACGAGCTGGTCAGGACGTCATGCCGGGTGCCCGCAAGCCTGAGCACCTGGATCGTTACCGCCGGCTCGCGGCCCGCCTCGACCAGCTTCGCGAGCTGCCCGCGCATGACGCTGGCCGGACCCATCGCCCGGAGCAGCACCGACTCGTCGAGCACCAGCCGAAGCCGCATCGGGTCATCGCCGCGGAGTAGATGCTGGCGCCGCGCCTGGACCGCCACGAGCCGGTCCACCTGCTCGGCGGCCAGGTCCGGCCGGCGGGCGGCGATCACCGCGGCGGCGTACTCCGCCGTCCGAACCAGGCCGGGAACCACCTGCGCCTGGAAGGCCAGCAGGCCAGACGCCTCGGCCTCCAGGCCAAGGTAGGCGGCCGCACCGGACGCAAGCACGTCGTCGAACGCCACCCACCAGCCCTTGCGCTGGCCCTCGCGGGCCATGTCCATGAGCACGCGGCGCCGGGCGGGATCGGCGACGCCGTACAGGTCGAGCATGAACGCCAGGTAGCTGGTCCTGGTCGGCGACTTCCCGGTCTCGATCCTGGACAGCGTCGACGCCGCGACGCCGAGCTGGCCGGCTACCTCCTCGAGCCGGAGCGAACGCCGTTCACGAAGCTGCCGCAGATCGGCTCCGAGCCTGCGCCGCCGGATGGCCGGTCCTACCGACAAGGATGCTCGCCTCCCGTGCTGAACGATGACCGCGTCAGGCTCGGCCGCCGGGGTCGCCGGCGGCCGACGCTCACCATACCGTTTCATTCGACCCTAATGGGATCCCATTTGCAATCGCGCCGCGCCGACGTACTCCATGCACTTGCGTAACTTGCATTCCCGTCGCCCGATGGGGCATGATGCGCGAGACGGTGCCGCAGGCGTTGCCCTGTCGGCAGCGCCGGAATCGCCGGAAGGGAGTCCCCGATGCCAGCCGAGGCCACTCACGTCAGCGATCCGGTCGCCGACCCAGCATTACTGACGCACTGGCTGGTCCTCGGCCGCGTCACCCTGCCGGGCGATCCCCGGCATGTCCGCTCGGCGAGGACGTTCGTCGCCAGGACCATGGGTGCCGATCATCCGCGCGCCGATGAGGCTCTCTTGCTGACCTCCGAACTGGTCACCAACGCGGTCACGCACAGCCGGTCGCGCCTGCCGGGAGGCATGGTCAAGGTGGTGGTGGCGACCAAGGCCTCGAGCCTGCTGATCTCGGTCACCGACGACGGATCCGATTCCACGGAGCCGGCGATCACGGGCATCGCTGGCGGCGAGCACGGCAACGGGCTGCTGCTGACCGAGAGCATCGCCGATCTCTGGGGATACCTGCGCAATCCCCAGCGCACGATGGTCTGGTTCAAGCTCTGCGCGGGCGGTTCTCGCGGTTCGCCATTATGGCGTGGTCTGGCCGACGACGGCCAGGCTGTGCCGGGTCGTCGGGCCGGCCGCCAGGGCAAGGGCGATCCGGCCAGCCGGCAGCCTTACCCTGACGGGCAGGCGCGTGCTGGCGGTGCTGCCGTCGCCGAGCTGGCCGAACTCGTTGTGTCCCCAGGCGCCGGCCGGACCGGTCTCAGCCGTGGCGCGCGCCGCGCGGTGCGCGGCCTGACGCGCCGGCCCGCTTCTCCCGCAACCGCATCGACAGGTGCACGGGCGTGCCCTGGAAGCCGAACTCCTCGCGGAGCCTGCGCTCGATGAACCGCCGGTATCCGGCCGGCAGGAAACCCGAGGTGAACAGGACGAAGTGGGGCGGGCTGGCGCCGGCCTGGGTCGCGAACATGATCTTGGGCTGCCTGCCGCCGCGGGCCGGCGGCGGGGTCGCGGCGACGAGCGCCGACAGCCACGCGTTCAGCCTGCCGGTCGGGACCCTGGTCTCCCAGCCCGCCAGCGCCGTCTGCAGCCCGGGCACGAGCCGGTCCACGTGCCAGCCGGTCGCCGCGGAGATATTCACCCGCGGCGCCCACCGCGCCGTGTAAAGCTGCCGGTCGATCTCCCGGTCGAGGAAGTGCCTGCGGTCCTCGTCGACCAGGTCCCACTTGTTGTAGGCGATCACGAGCGCCCGCCCGGCGTCGATCACCATCGAGATGATCCGCAGGTCCTGCTCGGCCAGCGGCTCGCTGGCGTCGACCAGCACGACCGCGACCTCGGCGCGCTCCAGCGCACGCTCTGTGCGCAGGGCGGCGAAGTAGTCGGCGCCCTGGGCGTGGCTGGCGCGCCGCCTGATCCCGGCCGTGTCGACGAACCGCCAGGTGATCCCGCCCAGCTCGATCAGCTCGTCGACCGGGTCCCTGGTCGTGCCCGCGACCGGGTCGACGAGGACCCTGTCCTGCCCGGCCAGCTTGTTGAGCAGGCTGGACTTGCCGACGTTGGGCCGCCCGATGAGCGCCACCCGGCGCGGCCCGGCCTCGGCATCCAGCCGCTCCGCCGGAGCCTCGGGCAGCGCGCCGAGTATGGCGTCGAGCAGGTCTCCGCTGCCGCGCCCGTGCAGCGCGCTCACCGGACGCGGCTCGCCGAGGCCGAGCGACCACAGCGAGTGCGCGCCCGCCTCGGCAGGCGCGTCGTCGACCTTGTTGGCGGCGAGAACCACGGGCTTGCGTGACCGCCTGAGCACGTTCGCGACGGCCTCGTCGGCGTCGGTCACGCCGACCACGGCGTCGGTCACGAACAGGACCGCGTCGGCGGCGTCGACGGCGACCCTGGCCTGAGCGGCGACCCTGGCCGCCAGCACCGCCGACCCCTCGATGGCCGGCTCCCAGCCGCCGGTGTCCACCAGGGTGAACGCTCGTCCGCGCCAGGTCGCGTCGTAGGCGACCCGGTCCCTGGTGACTCCCGGCGTGCCCTCGACGACCGCCTGGCGGCTGCCGAGTATCCGGTTCACCAATGTCGACTTACCGACATTGGGCCGGCCGACCACGGCGAGGACCGGAGCGAGGACCGGAGCCGGGACCGGGGCGAGTGCCGACCTAAGGCCCGCAACGGAGCCCGCGCCGCTTCCCGCCTCGCCGTCCTGCTCGCCGCCCGGCCCGGTCGGCCCGAAATCCTCGCCCATCAGGTGCCACCTCGCCTCGCGCTGGCCAGCGCGACGATGCGGGCGATGACCTGGTCGAGCCTGAGTTCGGTCGCGTCGATCTCGACGGCGTCGGCGGCCATCTGGGTCTGCGGCGCGTCGTGCCGGTCACGCCGCGCCTGCTCGCCCCGGGTGAGATCCACGCTGGGCGGTTGCTCGGCTTCCCGCCGCGCGCCAGCGGCCCGCCCGGCGACGGGCGACGGGAGGCGGCCAGACAGCTCGGCTGTCCGCCGCTCGGCCCGCACCTGGTCGCTGGCGGTCAGGAACACCTTCACGGCCGCGCTGGGTGCGACCACCGTGCCGATGTCGCGACCCTCGGCCACGATCCCCCCGGCGGCCGCGACCGCGTCGGCGATGACCGCCCGCTGCTGCGCGATCAGGAGGCTGCGCACCCGCGGAACCGCGGCGACCAGGCTGACCACGTTCGACACCCGGCGTTTCCTGATCTCGGCGGTGACGTCGATGCCGTCGACCCGGACGTGCTGCTCGGCGGGATCGGTGCTGACCTCGATGCTCAGCCCGACCGCGTGGCCGGTCACGGCGCCGGTGTCGGCCAGGTCGACCTCGTGCTCGAGCATCCACCAGGTTACCGCGCGGTACATCGCGCCGGTATCCAGGTAGCGCAGCCCGAGCGCCGACGCCGCGCCGCGCGCCGCACTGGACTTGCCGGACCCCGACGGGCCGTCGACCGCGATCACGAGGCTGGGCGCGGACGCCGCAGGACCGGCGGGGTCCCGCCGCCGGACGCCGGTCACCGAATCTGTCACGCTGGCGATGCTACCGGCCAGCCGCCATCGGCCAGCGCGGCCGACAGCGGCGCGGCGGCCCCCGGGCGAACCGACAGCTCGGCCACCCCCACCGGCAGGCCAGGCGAGTGCTCGATCCTGACGTCCTCGATGTTGATCCCGGCCGATCCGGCCGCGGCGAAGAGCCTGGCCAGCTCGCCGGGCCGGTCGCCGATGACGACCTGCACCGCTACGTAGTCCGGGGGTGGCCCGCCCTGCTTGCCGGGGATCTTGGCGACGCCGTCGCGGCCGGCCTCGAGCACCGCGGTCAGCTTCTTGACGGCGTCGTGGTCCCCCGCGGCGACCGCGGCGAGGACGTCGGCCGCCGCGTCGAGCTGGCCGGCCACCGCCAGGACGATCTCGCGCACCGGGACCGCGTTGGCCGCCAAGATCTCGGTCCACAGGCCGACCTCGCCCGCGGCGATCCTGGTCACGTCGCGCAGTCCCGGCCCGGCCAGGGCCAGCGCCGCGGCCGGCGCGTCGCCGCACTGCGCCGCCATCGCCCCGGCGACCAGGTGCGGCACGTGCGAGATCAGCGCCACCCAGCGGTCGTGTTCGGCCGCGGACATCCGGACCGGCTGCGCGCCGCAGGCCATCGCCACGCCGGTCACGGCCTCCACGCAGGACGCCGCCGTCTCGCCTGTCGGGCAGATCACCCAGGGCTGGCCGGTGAACAGGTCCGCTCTGGCGGCCGCGGGACCCGACCGCTCCCGGCCCGACATCGGGTGCCCCGCCGCGAACGTGGCCAGGTCGCAGCCAAGGTCACGGGCCTCGCGCAGCGGCAGTTCCTTCACGCTCGCCACGTCGGTGTAGCACCTGGCCAGGCCCCGCCGCTGGGCCGCCGCGAGCGACCGCGCCACCGCGGCGGGCGGCACGGCGAGCACCGCGATGTCGGCCGGGCCACCCGGCGCGCGGTCGGCGCCGAGCACCGTACCCGCTCCCAGCTCGGCGGCCAGGCGTGCCGCCGTATGGTCGGTGTCGCTCAGCCAGACGTCGGTGCCGCGCTCGGTCAGCGCGAGCGCGATCGACGTGCCGATCAGGCCGCTGCCCACGATGACGGCGGTCCGCGGAGCGGCCGGGCGGGCGGCGCCGCGCGCAGCGCCGGCCGGCGCCATCACGCGCACTCCCGGCCGGTCACTGGGCGATGTCCAGGCGCAGGGCGGCCGCGCCCCGCAGGTAGACATGCTGGACCCGGGCCCGGCTCAGGGCGGTCTCGACGTGCATCATCAACCGCACCACGCGCGGCATGGCGCCGGGGACGTCGATCTCCGTGCAGCACAGCAGCGGCACCTCCTGGAAGCCGAGCGACCGAGCGGCCAGGGCGGGGAACTCGGCGCGCAGGTCCGGCGTGGCCGAGAAGACCACGCTGATCACCTCGTCGGTGCTCAGGCCGTTGCGCTTCATCACCTGGGTCACAAGCTCGGCCGTGCCGTCCAGTATCTCCTGACGGTCGTCCGCCGCAACCTGGATGGCACCCCTGATGGCCCTGACCGGCACGACTGCTCCTTTCCCCCGCGATGTCCCCACGGCCCGCGACTCTCCCGCGACCCTACCGGCAGCCCGGGCGACTACATCCCGACGGCGGCGTACAGGTCGCCGACTTCTGGCACCGACAGCTTCCTGGCCGAGCCGGGGCGCAGTGACCCCAGGCTGACCGGTCCGACCCGGGTCCGCACCAGCCGGCTCACCGGATGACCGGCCTGCGCCAGCATCCGCCTGACCACATGCTTGCGCCCCTCGTGGAGGGTGATCTCCACCAGGACCCGCTGCCCGGCCTGCTCGACCACGCGGAACCGGTCGGCGGTCACGATCCCGTCGTCGAGTTCCACCCCGGTGGTCAGCCGGCGGGCGAGGTCCCTGGGCACCGGCCCGCGCACTTCGGCCAGGTACGTCTTCAGGACGCCGTACCTGGGGTGAGCGAGGCGGTGCGCCAGCTCGCCGTCATTTGTCAACAGGATCAGGCCCTCGGTCTCGTAGTCCAGCCGGCCCACGTGGAACAGGCGCTCGCTGTGACCGGCCACCAGGTCGGCGATCGTCCGCCTGCCCCGGTCGTCGGACATGGTGCTCAGCACGCCGGCGGGCTTGTTCACTGCGAGATAGACGAGGTCCTCACTGGCCGGGATGCGCTTCCCGTCGACCCTGATGACCTGTGTTCTGGGGTCGACCCGGGCGCCGAACCTGCGCACGACCTCGCCGTCGACCACGACCCGCCCGGCTCCGATCATCTCCTCGCAGCTCCGGCGGCTGCCGACGCCGGCCGCGGCGAGCACCTTCTGGAGCCGCACGCCGCCGGGGACGTCGGTGAGCGAGTCCCGCTCGCCCGGCTCGACGCCCCAGTCCTCGTCCTCGTCGTCGTCATCGCGGGCCCGGCCCGTCGGCGGCCGGCGCGCGGCCGGCCGGGGGTCGCCCGGCCGGGAGCCGCCCGTCCGGGAGCCGCCTGGCCGGGCGTCACGCCGGGCGGACATGGCCAGGATCCTGTTCGTCGTCGACCTGGTCCGGCAGGAATGGCGCCAGCTCAGGAAGCTGGTCCAGGCCGGCCAGGCCGAGCCGTTCCAGGAAGTACGCGGTGGTGCGGAACAGGATCGCGCCGGTCTCGTGGTCGGTGCCTGCCTCCTCGACCAGCCCGCGCAGGCTCAGCGTGCGCATCACGCCGTCGCAGTTGACACCGCGCACAGCCGAAACCTGGGCCCGGCCGACCGGTTGCCGGTAGGCGACGACCGCGAGGGTCTCCAGGGCGGCCTGGGTGAGCCGGACCTCCTGGCCGTCGCGGACGAACTTCTCCACCAAGGGCGCGAACTCGGCCCTGGTGTAGTAGCGCCAGCCGCCAGCCACCTCGCGCAGCTCGAACCCGCGGCCCTGCTCGGTGTACGAGGCGGCCAGCCCGCGCAGGGCGGCCGCGATGTCCGTCTGGGCGACCTCGAGCACCTGGGCGAGCACGTTCTCCGGCACCGGCTCGTCCGCGACGAGCAGGATGGCCTCCAGGGCCGACCACAGCCCTGTGGGGGACTCCCCGCCCAATTCCCCATCCCCATTCCAACGCGGCTCTTCGATCATCTCTGCCCGTCGTCGTCTGCTTCGTCCCGCTGGCCGGGCTCGCCGTCCGCCGCGCGGTCGTCCCCGGTCGCCTCCGGCGCGATCCAGGTGATGTACAACTCGCCGAGCGGCGCTTCCTGCTCGAACGAGACGCAACTGTCCCGGTACAGGTCGAGCACGGCCAGGAAGCGCGCGACGACCTCGTAGGTATCTTCGCAGCCGGCCGACAGCTTGCCGAACGAGGCCCGTCCGGCCGCGCGGAGCATCCTGGTGATGATGCCGGCCTGCTCGCGCACCGTGGTCCGAGGGACGTGCAGGTGCGCGGTCGAGACCACCGGAGCCGCCCGCGGCGCGAGCGCGGCCGCCGCGATCGCCGCGAACTGGTCGGCGGTGAGGCCGAGCAGAACCTCGGGCAGCAGCTCGGCGAACCCCGGCTCCATCGGCACCCGCCGCGGGAACCTGCGGCCCTGGTCGGCAATCTGAGCGGCCAGGACGGCGGCCGCATGCTTGTACGCGCGGTACTGCAGCAGCCTGGCGAAGAGCAGGTCCCTGGCCTCGAGCAGGGCCAGGTCCTCCTCGTCGTCGACCTCGCCCGCCGGGAGCAGCCTGGCCGCCTTCAGGTCGAGCAGGGTCGCGGCCACCACGAGGAAGTAGCTGGCCTGGTCCAGGTCCCATTGGCCGGACAGCGCCCCGATGTAGCTGATGAACTCGTCGGTCACCACGGAGAGCGCGATCTCGGTGATGTCGAGCTTGTGCTTGGAGATCAGCGCGAGCAGCAGGTCGAACGGGCCCTCGAAGACGTCGAGGTGCACCTCGAATCCCCCGGCCGCCGGACCTCCCGGCGCTTCGCGGGGGATTCCGGGGGGTCGCCCCCCCGGGCCGGCACCGTCCTCGGGTCCTTCGGTCATGATCGCGGTCAACGTCCGTCCCGCAGCCGGCGGGCCATCAAGCTATCCGCGCCCTCGGCCTGCAGGTCCGCCAGCAACACGGCCAGGGCCTCCCTGACGATCCGGCCGCGGTCGGCCGACATGCCGTAGGCGCGAAGGGTCAGCCTGGCGCGCTCCAGCTCGAGCATCTCGGCCTCGGAAAGGTACACGGTGATCTTATGGCTGTGGCTCTCCCGGCCGCTGGCCTGCCGGTGGTCGGAGCCGAGGGGAAGCTGGGCCGCCGGGCGTAGCAGTTCGGCGATGCCGGGAACTCTTACCCGGCGCTGACCCGACCTGCGAGCTCGGCCTTGTGCCACCGGTCAAGCACCTCCCTGGCGAGCTCCCGGTAGGCAGCCGCTCCAGCCGATGAGGGATCGAAAATCGTGATCGGCTCTCCGGCGACGGAGGCATCAGGAAAGCGGACCGTCCGGTTAATGACGGTATGGAAGACCTTGTCGCCGAATCCGGCAACGACGCCGGCAAGCACCTCTCGAGTGTGCAGGGTACGCGAGTCGTACATGGTGGCGAGCAGTCCGTCCATGGTCAGCTTCGGGCTCAGCCTGGTGGACACCTTGTCGATCGTCTCCATCAGCAGGGCCACGCCGCGCATCGCGAAGTACTCGCACTCCAGCGGCACG
>DASPZH010000446.1:0-3105 GCA_035636335.1 Streptosporangiaceae bacterium | reverse complement strand
GGTCAACCACTTCCCGCTGGTCAGGGAGCCGACCCGGGTGCTGCGGTATCCCGCGTTCGCGCAGTGGTGCGGCACGGTGCGTACCGCTGACTGGCCGCAGCGGTTCAGCGCGGCCGCCGTGGTCTACGGCCACCTGCACATCCCGCGTACCACGTGGCACCACGGGATCCGCCATGTCGAGGTGTCGCTCGGCTATCCGAGGGAGTGGCGGCGCCGCCCAGACCCGCCGGACATCCCGCGTCAGATCCTGCCGGCCGCCGAGGCGGGCTGACCGCCGGGGCGTGCTAGCCGCCGGGGCCGCGGGGCTAGCCGCCGGGCGGCCTGGTCACCGCGCCCGCCAGGCGGCGAGCAGCTCCGCCTCGCGGTCGGGAGTCAGGCCGACGCCGGGGCGCGGCGGGGTGGGCGAGGCCTGCTCGGCCGCGTGGATGTCCGCGACGGTCTGCCTGATCGGGCGCGGGGCCAGCCCGGCGGCGAGGGCCCTGGCCGGGTCGGCCACGTTGATGTCGCGCTCGGGGTCGCCGCCCGGCCACAGCGGTATGCTCTCCGCGGTCTCGCCCGCCTCGAGCAGGAAGGCCGCGTCGACCCAGGTCAGCGTCGTACCCGGCGGGGCGACCTCGACCGCGATCGCCTCGAGCAGGTCGCCGAAGCCGAACGGGGGAGCCGGGCTGACCGCGTGGAACGTGCCGGTCACCGAGCCGGCGGCCAGGGCCGTGATCCAGTTGCCCTGGTCCCTCGCGTCGATCACCTGGATCGGATCGGCCGCGCCGCCCGGTGCCAGCACCTGACCGCCGCGCGCGATCCGCTCCACCCACCAGGTGAACCGGCCCGTTCGGTCGTGCGGCCCGACCACGTAGGTGGGCCGGACGACCGTGACCCCGGACCGCGCGAACAGCTCCGCGGCCAGGCGCTCGCACGCGACCTTGAGGCCGCCGTAGGTCTCGTCGGTGACCTCCTCGGTCGCCGGGTCGCCGAGCTCGGCCAGCGGCGCGTCCTCGGTGAACCCCGGCGCCACCGGCGTCCGGTAGGCCGAGGTCGACGAGACGAAGACGTACTGGCCGCCGCGCCCGTCCAGTGTCTCCGCGAGCGACCGTACCTGGCGCGGGAAATAGGCGCAGACATCGATGGTCGCGTCCCAGCGGCCAGCCGAGAGTGCGGAAAGGTTTTCGTTGCGATCCCCGGTCAGATGAGTGGCCCGCGGGAACAGGTCCGCTCCGCTGCGCCCGCGGTGGAACACGGTGACGTCATGGCCGGTGGCGAGAGCCGCCTCGGTGATGTGACGGCCGACGAAGACCGTTCCGCCGATGATGAGGATCCGCATGCAGGCATGATGCCAGTCGTGGTGTAGGCGGTTCCGGCGACCCGGCGGTATCGTGGATGAACGCCGCGCGGCGCGGAAGGAGCGCATTGTGAGCAATCCGGCGCTTTACGGCGGTTACGGCGGGTACTCGGGCGTCCTCAGCCGGGACCAGACGCGCAGCCTGTTCAGCCAGACGATGGGGTACGTCGCGCTGACCGCGGCGCTGTTCGCGGGCGGCGCCTACCTGGGCCGCGACCTGTCCTACGGCCTGGGCTTCGTCTGGTTCATCGCCGCGTTCGCCTGCCTCATCGCCATGAACTTCGCGGTCCGCCGGTCACAGCAGCTCACCGTGGCACTGCTGTGCGGCTTCGGCGCGCTGATCGGGCTGGCGCTCGCCCCGGTGCTCGCGTACTACGCCGGAACCAACCCGGGTGCGCTGTGGACGGCCGGAGGCGCGACCGCGCTGTTCATCGCCGGGTTCGGCGCGGCCGGCTACGCGACCAGGCGGGACCTGTCGGCCATCGCGCGGATTAGCTTCTTCGCGCTGATCGGGCTCATCATCTTCGGCATCGTGATGATCTTCGTCCGCATCCCGAACGGCGACCTGATCTACGCGGTGATCGGGCTGGTGATCTTCGCCGGGTTCACGATGTTCGACTTCCAGCGGCTGCGGACGTCCAAGGACATCAGGTCCGCGCCGCTGCTCGCCGCGTCGATCTTCCTCGACGTGCTGAACGTGTTCCTGTTCTTCCTGCGGATCTTCTCGCGCAGTAACTGATCGCGTGGCGCCCGGCAAACCGGGGCTCGGGCGTCACATATCGCGGAGCTCGCGATAGCGCTTGAGGTCTGGCAGTGACTGGATGACCAGGGCCAGTACCGCCACGATGATCGCTGCCTTGATCATCTTTGTGATCATGCCGGATCCTCCCTCAGTGCGGACTCCTGCGGGTTGGCCGACGAGGCCGGCTCGAGTTCGTCGGCGCTGAAGTACAGATACCGGCCGTGGCTGCGTTGCAGGTCCGCTGCCGGATCGTCGTCCGGGCTCACCGCCACGTGGACGTTGCCGTCGACATCGTGGAACACCGCCTGCACCGTGGCCTCGCGCCCGGTCAGGAACAGGTCCTGCGCGTCGGCGTTGCGCACGCCGGGCAGCATCTTCACCCGGCTGCCGCGGGCCACGGGCACGCCGCCCACCGTGACCTGGTCGCTGTCGGGTGACACGCTCGCGTCGACGCCGGGGTCCCACCACGGCGCGTCCCCGCTCGCCGGACCGCCGGCCGGCGCCGAGCGCAGGTAGCGGATCGCGCCGTGCAGCCTTTCGAACACCTCGGGCGGCATGTCGTCGAGCCGGTCGAGCAGGCCGGCGGCACGCGGGTCGGTAGCACGGGCCGCCCGCTTTTCATCGTCGGTCAGGGCGAGGGTCCGCAGGGTCAGAATCTCGTCGATCTCCGTCGCGTCGAAAAGATCTCCGGCGCTCTCCGGCGCGACCTCGGCGTGGTCGTACAAGATCACGGGAGTGGACAGCATGAGGTCGCGGCAGCCGGGCGGTCCGGCGAGCACCGGCCAGGTGCCGATGTTCTCGCAGGCCGCGACCGCCGCCGCGGCCCACTCCGGCGGGTCGGTCATGGACAGGAACTTCCCGCCGGGAACCCAGATCAGCGCGTGCGCCGCGAGCAGCGCGTGGCCGAGCGCGTCGTCCCTGTCCCGCGGCGCCGCGTCGGGCCGGGTGTGGTTCTCGACCATGACGCCGACCCGCAGCCCGCCGTACGGGCCGGCCAGGCGCTCGGCCCGCAGCCTGATCACCCCGT
>DASPZH010000445.1:0-1666 GCA_035636335.1 Streptosporangiaceae bacterium | reverse complement strand
GGTTCCGGCGCTATCGAGCCGTCCGCCTGCGGCGCCCCGCGGCTGAGGCCGCTGGTCATCTCGGTCGCGGCGTTGCCGATGTCCAGCTGACCGCACGCGATGTCGAACTCGCGGCCATCCAGCGCCAGCGACTTGGTCAGGCCGGTGATCGCGTGCTTGGTGGCCGTATAGCCCGCCGACCTGGGCCTGGGGCTGTGCGCGGAGATCGACCCGTTGTTGATGATCCGCCCGCCCCGCGGCTGCTGAGCCTTCATCAGCCGGACCGCGTGGCTGGCGCACAGGAACGCGCCTGTGAGGTTGACCGCGACGATCTGCTCCCAGTCGGTGAACGAGATCTCGTCGACGGCGCCGCCGGGGCGAAAGACGCCGGCGTTGTTGACGAGCAGGTCCAGCCGCCCCCATCGCCGGTCAACCGCGCCGAACAGCGCGGCGACCGACTCGGGAACGGTCACGTCGGCCGGCACGGCCATCGCCGCGTCGACCTGATCGGCCGTCGCGATCGTCTCGGCCAGCGCGGCCCCGCGCCGGCCGGCCGCCGCCACGCGCCAGCCGGCCGCGAGCAAGGTCCTTGTGATGCAGCGACCCAGGCCTGAACCCGCGCCGGTGACGACCGCGATCCCGGTCACGACGGGACGCCCGACACGACGGGACGACCTCCAGGCCGGCCTTGGCTACGTCCATGTCCTGGGTGTAGTGGCCGCCGCTGACCCCGATCGCGCCGGCGACCTTGCCGCCGATCGTGATCGGGAACCCGCCGCCGAACACGATGAGGCGATCGATCCCAGCCGCCGCGCCCATGGCCAGCGGCGGCGCGTTCGAGCGCCCTGTCCAGCCCCTCGACGGCGCGGGCGTCGGTCCTGGCGATGATCACGAAGTCCTTATCGAATCGCGCGTCGGCCGCGGCCCTGACCTTCTGCGCCATCTCGTCGGGCGCGATGACCTGCTTGCCCTCCATGTGCCCGCACTTCTTCGGCGCAACCTGGTCCTCGATGTGGATGCCGGCCACGCCGGCCGTCTCGTACGCGCCGACGGTCCTGATCACGTTCAGCGGGTTGCCGTAGCCGGTGTCGGCATCAGCGATGACCGGGATGTCGACGCAGGCCGCGATCCGGCCCGCGTTGCCCGCCATCTCGGTCATCGTCAGCAGTCCAACGTCCGGGCGGCCAAGCAGCGCCGCGGAGGTGCCGAAGCCGGTCATGTAGACGGCGGGGAAGCCCGCCTCCTCGACCAGGCGCGCGGCGAGCGGGTCGAAGGCGCCTGGCGCGACGATGGTCTCGCCGGAATCGAGCAGCTCGCGCAGGCGCTTCGGGCCGCCGGCGCCGCGGGTCAGCCTGGCGGTCACGACGCCTCGCCAGCGGCTGGCTGACCGGCCGGGCTCGCGGGGGCCGGGTGCATGCCGCATCCGCAGGGGCGCGGCGCCTGCACCACGAAGCCCTGCATGACCAGTCCGAGTATCGTCTCGAAGATGTCGTCCTCGGTCACCCCGGCCAGCTCATCCCTGATCTGCCAGATGTGCGGGTGCTCGGCCCGGTCGACGGCTAGGTAGGCGCGCGTCCAGGCGGAGATGTCAGCCGCCTGCTGGCTGGGGTCCAGGGCCAGGAACGCCGCCTCGCCGCCAGCCCAGGCCAGCGTGAAATCGCCGAGCGCCCGGTACATCCTGGCGGCC
>DASPZH010000444.1:0-7363 GCA_035636335.1 Streptosporangiaceae bacterium | reverse complement strand
CTCTACGACGATCGCGCCAACGGCAGGCAGCTCGACGTGTTCGTCGGCGGGTTCAAGATGTGCCACCGGCTCGACCTGGACGACCGGCTCGGGCTCGACCAGGCAACGCTCACCCCGGCCGACCTGCTGCTCACCAAGTTGCAGGTCATCGAGGTGAACGAGAAGGACCTGACCGACGCGGCGAGCCTGCTGCTGTGGCACGAGGTCGCGGACGAGCGATCGGGCGACGTGGTCGGGATCGACCGGCTGATCGCGGTGACCAGTCACGACTGGGGCTGGTTCACGACCTTCACCGACAATCTCGACCAGGCCGCCCGGGCAGCCGCGGACCTGCTGCCGGATGCCGAGGCGGCCGTGGTGCAGGCGCGGGCCGGCCAGATAGCCCGGGCCGTGGGCGACGCGCGCAAGAGCGTCAGGTGGAAGGCCCGCGCCCGGATCGGGCGGCATGTGCCCTGGTACGAGATTCCCGAGGAGGTGGGCGGCGACCGTGGCCGCTGAGTGCAAGATCTTCTTCGCGACCGATATCCACGGCTCGGACAAGTGCTTCAGGAAGTTCCTGAACGCGGGCCGCTTCTACGGCTGCGACGTGCTGCTCATGGGCGGCGACATGACCGGCAAGATGCTGATCCCGATCGTCGCCCGGGGCGGCGGCAGGTACGCGACGACCATCTTCGGCCGGAGCCGTGTCGTGACCGAGGCGGAACTGCCGGCGTTGCGCAAGCTCATCGCGGACTCGGGCTGTTACGCCTATGACACGACCGAGGACGAGATCGACGACCTGACGCGCGACCCCGACGCGGTCGACCGCCTCTTCCGCGCGCTGATCGCCAGGGCGGTCGACGGCTGGCTCAGGCTCGCCGAGGAGAGGCTGGCCGGCCAGCAGGTCATGTGCCTGATGGCGCCGGGCAACGACGATCATCCGTTCGTCGGCGACCTGCTGCGGACCTCGACCAAGGTGATCAACCCCGAGCGGGAGGTAGTCGAGTTGCCCGGCGGCTTCCCGATGGTCAGCGTCGGCTACTCGAACGTCACGCCGTGGGACTCGCCGCGCGAGCTCCCCGAAGACCGGCTGCTCGAGATGATCGAGAACGAGGCGGCCAGGCTGGACGACGCCGGCCGGGCCGTGTTCAACCTGCACGTGCCGCCGAAGAACACCTCGATCGACCAGGCGATGCTGCTCGACAGCGAGTTCCGCCCGGTGCTGCGGTCCGGGTCGCCGGTGGTCGGCGGCGTCGGGTCGTCGGCGGTCCGCGAGGCAATCGAGCGACACCAGCCGATGCTCGGCTTGCACGGGCATATCCACGAGTCGCGAGGCGAGGCGCGGCTCGGCCGGTGCCTGTCGCTGAACCCCGGCAGCGAGTACAGCGACGGCGTGCTGCGCGGCGTCATCGTCAGCCTGAACCGGAAGAAGGGCGTCCGTGGCTACCAGCTTGTCTCCGGCTGACCGCGGCGAGCCGCTGCGCGTCGGCGTGATCGGCTCGGCCAGGCTGGGCGAGCAGAGCCGGGAGTGGGCGGCCGGCGAGGAGCTGGGCCGGCTGCTCGGCGCGGCCGGCTGCACCGTGGTGACCGGCGGGTACGGCGGCCTGATGGCGGCCGTCAGCAAGGGCGCGGCGAGCGTCGGCGGGCACGTCGTGGGCCTGCCCATGCGGTCCTGGCAGCACCTGGAGCCGAACGAGTGGGCCCGCGAGCTGGAGTGGGCCGACGGCTACCCCGCGCGGCTGGCTTCGCTTCTGCGCTGCCAGGCCGTGATCGCGCTCGACGGCGGCATCGGAACGCTCAGCGAGCTGACCGTGGTCTGGGCCGCCGCGCAGACCGAACCCGCCCCGGTGAAGCTGGTCGTGATCGGCGACCGCTGGGGGCGGCTCGTCGACGCCATCGGCCGGAACCTCGTGGTCGGCGCCCGCGACCTGGCGCTGGTCACGCGGGTCGACTCGGCCGCGGCGGCGCTCGACGCCGTGCTTGGCGATGCTCACCAGGCCGGCCCGGCTCCGCGCCCGCTAGGGTAAGCCGCCCCACGCCGGTAAGCCGCCCACGCCGGTAAGCCGCTGGGCGTCGCGGCCAGCCTGCCCGGCCACAGCCGCCGGTGCGCGGCGAGCACCGCGGCGCAGTCCTGGTCCTGATCGGGCAGCAGCAGCGGGACGATGAGGAGCCGCGCCCGGGAGGCAGGGGCGAAAGACCCGACTGTGCCCGCGCGACCCGACCACGACCTAGTGAATGTGCGCCTGCCAGTCCCCGGGCACCCGGCCCGCGGGCCCCGGGACGGGCTGGTCGACCGGGTGATGGTCGGGCGGGGCCAGCACCGGACCCGACTCGTAGAAGTCGCCGCCGGGGTAGCTGTAGTACCACGCCTCGCCCGGCTCGAAGCTGCGGACCACCGGATGCCCGGTGCCCGCGGCGTGAGCGGTGGCGTGCTGCGACGGCGACGTGTCGCAGCAGCCGATGTGGCCGCACTGGGCGCACCGGCGCAGATGCACCCACCAGCCGCCGCTGGCCTCGCACTCGGCGCAGCCGGTTCCGCTCGGGACTGCCGCCGGATCGACACCCTGGATCGCTGTCATCGCTGACTCCGCTCGACGGTGTGGCTGCCGTACGGTACGGCTCGCCTCCTGACGCTACCGAAGCGGCCGGCCGCGTGACACCCGCAACCGGATCAGGCACGGCGGGTGACCGCGGTAAGCAGGTCGAAGGCCTGCAACGCGAACCACCACTCGGCCATGTGCTGGGTGCGGGAGAAGCCGCGGCCGGTGAGTTCCTCGACCTTGCGCAGCCGGTAGCCCAAGGTCTGCTTGTGCACGTGCAGGCCGGCCGCAGCGCGCTGCCACGAACCGTCCGCCTGCACGAAGGCGCGGACGGTCTCGACGTAACGCGTGCCGTGGGCGCGATCGTAGGCCAGCAGCTCGCCGAGAACCCGGTCCACGAGACCCCGCGCCTCGGCCGGGCTGCGCGGCATGAGCAGTCCGATGTCGTCGCCGTAGCGTGCCAGCCTGAGCTGGTTGGCCTCCGCGATTCCCAGTGCCCACACCGCCTCGGTCGAGGCTTCCGCTATCCGGTCCGCCGATCCCAGGACCGCGCTCGCCCCGGCGGCGGATGTCAGGTCCGCCGCGGGGAACACGAGACGGTCCGTGACGGCCTGCTCGGGGAGCACCGCGTACAGCAGGTCGCCGCGCTGCAGCAGCAAGCTGGCCACGCGAGCGCGCGCGCAGGCCCGGTGCAGCGCGTCCTCCGTCTCCGGCTCGGCGGATCGGAGCACGATCAGGACGCTCGCGGCGAAGTCGATACCGTCGACAGACGGCTCGCCGCTGGTCAGCCGCCAGCCCCGGTGCCTGTCAAGCAGCTGCGCCAGCATCTCGGCGCCCTCCTGCCGGCGGCGACGGCGCTGGGCGACGATCTGGGCGAGCTGAACCGCGCCGGCCACGGCCACGTGCTGGAGCACCGCGACGTTGGGCAGCCGGCCGCCCGCAGGCTCGGCGACCAGGGCCGTCAGCGGCTCGCCGGGAACGGCGACCGCCAGCGCGCAGACCTCGCCGTCAGCGCTGCCGTCCCGGCTCAGCCGCAGCAGCCCGGGTATGGCGTGGCCGTGCTCGGCCACGCTCTCCGCGAGCGCCTGGCCGAGCGGATCGATGGTCTCGTCGTCGAAGACCGAAGTCCCGGTCCCGGCGTCGACCAGGTACAGCCGAAGGCCGAGCTGACGGCCGAGCGCGTCGAAGGCCGCCGGCCCGAGGTCGCCGGCCGCGAGCGAGAGCCGGAGCAGGTCATAGAACTGCGCGAGGTCACCGAGCTGTTCCTGCCCGTTCGGGTCGTTGCCCTCGGCCACCGTCCGCACGATGTCGCTGAACCGGATCGAGTACGGGACGGTCAGCAAGGGCAGGTCAAGGTCGCAGGCTCGCCTGGCCAGCTCGCGGGTGACCGGAGCGCCTCCGGTACCCAGGCCCATCACGAGCCCGCTCGCGCCGATCCTGCCGAGCCGCTCGACGAAGTCCACCTGGGCGGCCGGCGATGCCCCAATCCCCGTCCCGTTGGTCAGCAGCAGCTCACCGGGCCCGAGCCAGTCCCACGGGGCGGGAAGGTCTGACGCGTGCGCCCAGGTGACCTCCCGGTCCAGGCCGGAGGCTCCCCCGACCAGGGCGAGCTGCAGTCTCGGTCGTTCAAGCAGCAGCCGGACGGTCATCGTCATGTCTGTCCCCCACCGCCCGGAGGTCGCCGCCGTTAGCCGGCCGAACCAGGCGTACTCCCTCATACCACGTTATGAACGGCACCGGGAAGTCTGCGCCGCAGTCGGATGGCCAAGTCTGGCGAACAAGTCGGATGCTTGCCCGCATGAAGGCCGTCGGGACACCCACGTGAGCCGGCCGGGCGGCGAGCAGGACCTGGCCAGCACCGCGACGCCGGCCGGGCCTGTTGCCTGGCCGGACGGCTACACGGCGGCCGCGTGCCTGACGTTCGACCTGGACGCCGAGTCCGCGGTGCTGACCGCCGACATCTCCTCCGCGGGTCGGATGAGCCCGATGAGCCACCAGGCCTACGGTCCGCTGGCCGGCGTCCCGCGGCTACTCGGCCTGCTGGCGCGGCACGACGTGCGCGCCACGTTCTTCGTGCCCGGCTACTCCGCGCACCGTTACCCCGCCGTCGTGCGGTCGATCGCCGAGGCCGGCCACGAGGTCGCGCACCACTCCTACTTCCACGAGAACACGATCGGGATGGACGCCCGCACCGAGGCCGACATGATCGATCTTGGCCTGCAGGCGCTGCGCGACGTGGCCGGGGTGCGGCCGGCCGGCTACCGGGCGCCGATGTGGGAGCTGACCTACAACACGCCGCGGCTGCTGGCCGACCGCGGCTTCCTCTACGACTCCAGCCTGATGGACTCCGACTACCCGTACCGGCTCGCGGTGGCCGACGGCTCGCCGGGTGCCAGCCTCATCGAGATCCCCGCCTGGTGGGGACTGGACGACTGGGAGCAGTACGCGTTCCTGCCCGACCTCATCGGGTCGGGCGTGATCGAGAGCCCGGCCAAGGCGCTGGAGATGTGGTCGCTCGAGCTGGAGGCCGCGCACGAGATCGGCGCCGCGTTCGTGCTCACCTGCCACCCGTTCCTGTCAGGCCGACCGTCCCGCGCCCGGGCGATCGAGCGGCTGATCGAGCGGATGACCGAGCTGCCCGGATTGTGGGTCACCACCGTCGGCGACGTCGCCCGCCATGTCGCCGGCCTCGACCTGGCTCCGCGGACCTGCCCGCAGCCGGTCCTGCCCGATGCGGCCTACTGGGTCGCGCTCCCCGCACGCAACAGCAGCGAGAAAGGAGACCGGCATGGCGGAGATCGCGCCTGACCAAGCCGTCGCGCCTGACCTGTCCCACACTCCCGTCCGAGACTTCACGCTCCGGTCCGCGTTCGCCCTGGCCTTCTCCGACGTGTCGCCGATCGTCGGCATCTACTCGGTGTTCGGTATCGGCCTCCTCACAGCGGGCCCGGCGTTCTTCTGGGGGTTCCCGGTCGTCCTGATCGGCCAGCTCGCCGTCACCGGCGTGTTCGGCGACCTGGTCTCGAAATGGCCGTTCCAGGGCAGCGTCTACCAGTGGGCGCGCGCGCTGTTCGGCGCCCGCTACGGCTGGTTCGCGAACTGGGCGTATAGCTGGGGGCTGGTGATAGCCATGGCCATAGTCGCGCTCTTCGCGGCCGACTTCCTCGGGCCCGCGATGGGGTTCAACTCGCTCAGCCAGACCGAGACCAGCCTGCTGGCGCTCGGCATCCTGATCTTCGGCACGATCGCGAACATGATCGGCCGGAAGTTCCTGCGCGGCCTGCTCTACGTCTCGATGACCGCGGAGCTGATCTCCTCGCTGGGGATCGGCATCGCACTGCTGTTCTTCCACCGCACGCACTCGTTCTCGTTCCTGTTCAGCGGGGCGGGCACCGCGCACGGCGGCGGGTGGCTGTTCGGGCCGTTCCTCGCCATCGTGGCGTTCATCGGCTTCTCCTTCGTGGGCTTCGAGTCGGCGGGCTCGATCGCCGAGGAGGTCCAGGGAGCCAGGCACGTGCTGCCCAAGGCCATCAGCCTGTCGCTGCTCACCGTCGGCTTGCTGGTCATGTTCGCCACCCTCGGCCTCATCCTCGCGCTCCCCGACCTCGGCGCCGTCCTATCCGGCCGGGACGCCAACCCCATCGCCACGACGCTCGAAGCCCGCCTCGGCTCGGGAACCGGCCGCGCGCTGCTGGTCATGCTGACCATCGGCTTCACCGCCAGCATGATCGCCGTGCAGGCCGCCGTGTCCCGTGCCATCTGGGCCAGCGCCCGCGCCCGCGAGCTTCCGTTGTCCGGGCTGCTCGCCCGGCTCAGCGGCCCCGAGCGGCTGCCCCGCCACGTGATCGGTCTGACCTTCATCATCGCCGGGATACTGCTGTTCATCCACAACGCGAACGTGTTCACTCTGCTGCTCAGCGCGGCGACCACCGGATTCTTCGTGTCCTATGCCCTGCCGGTCGTGGCGGCAGCCATCACCCGGCTGCGCGGCGGCTGGACGCCAGGGCCCGTGTCGATGGGCAGGGTGGCGGCAACGGTGACGTACTTCGCGGCCATCTGGATGATCGCCGAGATCATCAACATCGCCTGGCCGCGCAACACCTACGGCGGCGTCTGGTACCTGAACTGGAGCATCGTGCTGGTGATCGCCGTGCTCGGCGTGCTCGGCGCGGTGGTTTCCGCCGTCGTCCTCCGGCGCGGCGGCGAGGCGGTGACGGCCCGCTTCGAGCCCTTGGTCACCGACCCGGCGGGCGAATGACTGAGCCCGGAGGCAGCCAGTGAGCGAGCCGGCCGGACCGGGCCCCGCGGCGGTCGTGATCACCGGGGCGGCCAGCGGGATCGGCGCCGCGACGGCCGCGCTGTTCCGGCGGCGCGGCTGGCGGACAGCGGGCATCGACCTGAAGCCGTCGGACACCGACCTGCCGCTCCAGTGCGACGTCGCCGACGCCGACGGCGTGCGATCGGCCGTCGATGCCGTCGCCGCGCGCTTTGGCGGGATCGACGCCGCGGTCACGGCGGCCGGATATTACGAGGAGGGCATCGACGTTTGCGACGTAACAAAAGCGCAGTGGGACTCGATGCTGGGCGTCGTTCTCGGCGGGACCGTGAACACATGCGGTGCCGTGCTCCCCCACATGATCGCGGCGGGCGGCGGCACGGTCATCGCGATCTCCTCGGAGCTGGCGCTGGGAGGCAGCGCCACCGACCTGCACTACGTGGCGGCGAAGGGCGCCGTGCTCGGGCTGGTCAAGTCGCTGGCCGCCGAGCTGGCCGGCACGCCGATCCGGCTCAACGTGGTCGCGCCCGGCCCGACGGACACCCCGCTGCTCGCCCCGGACTCGCTC
>DASPZH010000443.1:0-2908 GCA_035636335.1 Streptosporangiaceae bacterium | reverse complement strand
CCGACGACCCGTACCGGCATCTGCCCACGCTCGGCGAGATGGACCTTCACCTGATCGGCGAGGGCCGGCACGAGGAGCTGTGGCGCGTTCTCGGCGCGCGGGTCAGGCCGGAGCTCGCCGGCACGTCGTTCGCGGTCTGGGCGCCGAGCGCCCGCGGCGTCCGGATGATCGGCGACTTCAACCACTGGGACGGCCGCGCGCACCCGATGCGCTCGCTCGGCGGCTCCGGCGTGTGGGAGCTGTTCGTGCCCGGGGTGGGCACCGGGGCCAGGTACAAGTACGAGATCTGCGGCCCCGACGGGAGCTGGCACCGCAAGGCCGACCCGATGGCGGCGCTGGCCGAGGCTCCGCCCGCCACCGCGTCGGTCGTGTACGAGTCAAGCTACGAGTGGAACGACCAGGACTGGATGGCCGCCCGCGCCGGGCGGGACCCGCTGCGCGAGCCGATGAGCGTGTACGAGGTCCATCTCGGCTCGTGGCGGCTCGGGCTTTCGTACGCCGAGCTCGCCGATGCCCTCGTTGCGTATGTGAAAGCGCGCGGGTTCACGCACGTCCAGTTCATGCCGGTGGCCGAGCACCCGTACGGCGGATCCTGGGGCTACCAGGTGACCTCGTACTACGCGCCGTCGGCCAGGTTCGGCACGCCCGACGAGTTCCGGCACCTCGTCGAGCAGCTTCATCGGGCCGGCATCGGCGTGCTCGTCGACTGGGTGCCGGCGCACTTCCCGAGGGACGAGTGGGCGCTCGCGCGCTTCGACGGGACCCTGTTGTACGAGCACGCTGACCCGCGCCGCGGCGAGCACCCGGACTGGGGCACCCTGATCTTCGACTTCGGCCGCCGCGAGGTGCGGAACTTCCTGGTCGCCAACGCCGTGTACTGGCTGGAGGAGTTCCACATCGACGGGCTCCGGGTGGACGCCGTCGCGTCGATGCTGTACCTGGACTACTCGCGCAAGGCGGGTGAGTGGACGCCGAACGTGCTCGGCGGCCGGGAGAACCTGGACGCCGTCTCGTTCCTCCAGGAGGTCAACGCCACCTGCTACAAGCGGTCGGCCGGGATCGTGATGATCGCCGAGGAGTCGACCGCGTGGCCCGGCGTGACCAGGCCGGTGCACCTAGGCGGGCTCGGGTTCGGCCTGAAGTGGAACTTGGGCTGGATGCACGACACGCTGTCCTACCTGGCGCACGACCCGGTGTATCGCCGGTACCACCACAACGAGCTGACGTTCTCGATGATGTACGCCTACAGCGAGAACTTCGTGCTGCCGCTCTCCCACGACGAGGTCGTGCACGGCAAGGGCTCGCTGCTCGGCAAGGTGCCGGGAGACGACTGGAAGAAGTTCGCGACGCTGCGGGCGCTGTTCGGCTACATGTGGGCGCACCCGGGCAAGCAGCTACTGTTCATGGGATCGGAGTTCGGCCAGCGCGGCGAGTGGTCGCAGGAGAACGGCCTGGACTGGGCGGCGTTGCAGGGGCCGGCCCACGTCGGGTTGCAGCACCTGGTCGGTGACCTCAACGCGGCCTACCGGCTGCTGCCGTCGCTGTGGCGGGAGGACTACTCCCCGGCCGGGTTCAGCTGGATCGACGCGAACGACGCGTTCGGCAACGTGATCTCGTTCCTGCGGTTCGCCGCCGGCGCCCCCGCCGTGGCCTGCGTCATCAACTTCTCCGGCGACCCGCACTACGACTACCGGGTCGGCCTCCCGTCGGCCGGCCGGTGGCGCGAGGTGCTCAACACCGACGCGGCCGACTACGGCGGCAGCGGCGTCGGCAACCTGGGCCAGGTCGAGGCCGGGGACGTACCCTGGCACGGCCGGCCGGCCTCGGCCGTGCTCACCGTCCCCCCGCTCGCCGCCCTCTGGCTAGCCCACGACGCCCCCGCCGAGGCGGCCGGCGGCTCCGACCCCGCCGAGGAGCCGGGTCACGCTGGCCCGGCGCAGGAGCCGGGTTACGCCGGCCCCGCTGAGCAGCCCAGCCACACCAAGTCGGCCGCGAGCTGAGTCACACTGGCCCCGTTGAGCAGCCCAGTCACACCGGCCCCGCCACTGTGACGGGCACCCGCGCGCTTTCATGATCGTGGATGATTTTCTACGCATATGTCGAAAATCATCCACGATCACGAAAGTCGGCCTGGCAGGAGGCACCACAGGGGCGGATCGCGCCGGTCCAGCCTCGAGCGCACAGCACCAGGGCGATCTGGCCGGCTACCTGGCAGGGTCTGACCGTGATGTCGGCCCAGCTATAGCGGAGCGTGACAATCCCGGAGCCGGCGAAGTAGTTGTCCCTGCGAATGTCCCGCCAACGAGCGTCCGCCGGGTGCGCGCCGAGGCCGTCGAGTTCGACCGCGAGCCCGAAGTCGTCGTAGAGGATGTCCAGATAAGCCGACCGCTGGCCTTGCCGCATCCGGGCTTGCCGTCGTGGCCTGGGCAAACGGTGCGGGCGTTCGACGTTGCGCAGATATCCGCGTTCCAGGTTCGACAGGACTCCGGCGGAGATCTCCTCGAGCGCCACGAGGATGTCAGCTCGCCAGCGCATCTTGGCCCGGCTCATCGCCGCTCCGCGAAGATGGCTCTCAGTGACGAGCCTTCGCCCGCATGCCACACTCAGCCAGCCGAACGCACCGTCGAAGCTCTCGGCCAGGTCGGTGAGGTCGAGGACGGTCTCTTCGATCCGGGTCCGTGGCGGGGTCCTGGCCGGATGCCTGGCTTCCGGCAGCCGGCCAGAGCGGTGCACGACTATGGGCGGAAGCCGCCGGCGGGACTCCGACTCGGACAGCCACACCCGCGACTGCCGCGGAATTGTCACATGGATGACGTCGCCGGGCCGGTCAGTCAGCCCGTCGAGTTCGGCCGCGGTGATGTGGCTTAATACGGCCTCGGGGCCGCAGCGCAGTACGGCGGCCCACAGC
>DASPZH010000442.1:0-1690 GCA_035636335.1 Streptosporangiaceae bacterium | reverse complement strand
TGGACCGGGCCGACGGTCATCCACAAGCTCGCCAACGACATGCCGGCGTTCACCCCGACCGTGGCCGTCAACGGCGGACGCGTCGCGGTGACGTACTACGACAGCCGCAACCTGCAGCCGGGCCAGACGGCTAACTGGCCGACCGACTACTGGGCCGAGTACTCGACCGACGGCGGCGCGACGTGGGGCGGCGAGCAGCACATCGCGGGCCCATTCGACCTGTCGACAGCTCCGGTGGCGCGGGGGTTCTTCCTCGGCGACTACGAGGCCCTGCAGCCGAGCGGGAGCGGCTTCCTGGCCGTCTTCGTCAAGACCAACTGCGACGCGCCGTACCCGTCGAGCAACCCGCTGTGCGCCCCGGCGAGCAGCAACACCACGCCGACCACTAACACCAACCCGACCGACGTCTTCAGCGCGTCGCTGCCCTAACCGTCAAGAGACGATGAAAGGGCGGGCGTGTGTGCCCGCCCCTTCATCTGTCGGCCCCTCGGACACGACCTGGCCGCCGACCTTGCGGTCAGCCCCCGCAACACGATCATCCCGACCGCGGATACATGGCTCGGTTCATTCGACGCCGGCCTGTTCACACCCCATCTGCAAGGCAGCCCCGCGCTGGTTCCCCGGCTGGCGGAGCTGCCGGGGAGGCTGTCCGGCGGGGGACTCGGTTCGCGGACCTGGTGGCACCCGGACGCCGAGGGCGAGCTGCGTACATGCCAGGCGCGCTCACGGAGTGGCAGTGGTCGTCGCAGGCCCGCGCCGTCACTGAGCGTGAGGAGTCTCTGGTTTACTGCATGCAGTCCGAGGCGCGCCGAGCGCCGATTTAGTGCGGCTCTGCGGATTGCCTTTCGCGTGTTGGCCGTGGCACAGACTGGCCGGCTATGTGTCCGCGGTCGGCATGGCGCGGAGCCCAGTACCGCCCCGGATTCTCGCGAGGTCCTCGTTTCGCACGGCGGGTTTTGTACAACTCTGCCGCCGCCGAGTCCTCGATTCGGAGCTTGGCTGGGCTCCTGAGCCAGGGACGCAGACAGCCTGCACGATGTGCCCCTTCGGTTCGGTCAGCCGAGTGGCATGGGCACGCCGACGTATGGCGTCGGCTCGATCCTGGCCGCCCGGGTGAGCGGGCTTCACCCTCGTTCGGCGCGCCATCGTGGGCGAGGCCGGCTGGCGAGCAGACCGTACTGGACGATGGTGGCGAACGCACCTTCGCCGCGGCCCGGGCCACAGCCTTGCCGGGATCGAGGCCGAGGCGCGGCGTGCGGGCAACAAGGACGCCGGATCAGCTATGCGCATGCGCGTGATCTCGCGCATGCGCGCGGGCGCTCGGCGCGCACGCGACTACTGCCGGCGCCCCGGCGGCAGCCGGGGACGGCCGTGATCGCATGGCGGCGGCTGTGCTGGGTAACTCGGCGCTGGAGGATGAGGCGCGATGTCTATCTCAGAACAGGGCCACGGCAGCATTGACCTGGACGAAGCCGCCCGGCAGCTAGAGCAGGCAGCGCACGACGCCCAGGTAGCTTACGACTGCATCAGTCTCGGCGATCTCGACTGGGCGCACACCAACGCGGTCACCGCCCGCGCGGAGGCCGATGCCGCCGAGAATGTCCTGCGCGCCGTCCTGGGCGCCACGGGCAGCATCGCCGGCGATCGATGACGGCAGCAGGCTAGCGGCGCTCATCGCGCACGTTCCGGC
>DASPZH010000441.1:0-7984 GCA_035636335.1 Streptosporangiaceae bacterium | reverse complement strand
CGCGGGCGACGATGTTCCACGGCGCCACGTCGCAGTGGCCGATGACCCGGCGGGGACCGCCGAGGTCGCGGCCGTGCCATCCGGACCAGGCCGGGCGGTCTCGCGGACCACGACGTCGCCCCGACGACTGACCCGGGTGCGGCCGCCGCCGTCCAGCGGGATCTCGCGGTCGGGTCCGATCACGCCTCATTGTGCGTCCTGGCAGATTCCTGCCCAACTGCTTTTCCTGAGCCGGACGGGCCAGCCCGTCAGGCGGGCGGGGCGAGGCCGCGGACCACTTCGGCGACGTCGACGCCGGGCGGGGGGATGATCGCGATGGCCGGCGTGTCGAGCCCGGCGGCGCGGTAGGCGTCCACCCGGTCCCTGCACGTCGCCAGGTCGCCGTGGACGACTAGGTCGTCGACGACCTCGTCGGGGATCGCGGCGCCGGCGCCGCGCCGGTCGCCCGCGGCCCACGCCTGGTGCATCGGCCGCAGCAGCTCACCGCGGCCGAGCCACTCGTGGAACGCGGCGTACGCGGGCACGGTCAGGTATCCGGTGAGCAGTCGCCTGCCGATCGTCCTGGCCAGGTCCGCGTCCGCGGTCGGGCACACGAAGATCCGCGCGATCAGCTCGCAGTCCTGGCCGGCGGCTTCCCGCACCGCGGGCATGTCGGCGGGGGAGAGCCAGTTCGTGATCGCCGCCCCGGCCTCGGCCGCCGCGAGGCGCACCATCTGCGGACGCAGCGCCGCGAGCGCCAGCCCCGGCGGCACCGCGGGCGGCCGCTCAAGCCGGAACCCGTTCACCGTGAAGGTCTCGTACCGCTCGGTGACCTTCTGGCCGGTCAGCGCGGCCCGCAGGAACCGCAGCGTGTCACGGGAGCGCAGGTAAGGCGCGTCGAACGGGATCGCGTTCCACTGTTCCACCACCACCGGCGTGGACGTGCCGACTCCCAGCACGAACCGGCCGGGCGCGAGGTCGGCCAGCGTCGCCGCGGTCATCGCCAGGAGCGCGGGCCCGCGAGTGTAGATCGCCGCGATCGCCGTGCCGAACCTGAGCTGGTCGGTCCACTGCGAGGCCAGGACCAGCGGCGTGAACGCATCGACCCCGTTCAGCTCGGACGACCAGGCGTCGGTGTAGCCGAGGCCGGCCAGGGACGAGATGATCTCGCGCTGCTCGGTCAGCGGGTGACCGGGCAGCGGCAGCGTGATGCCCCAGCGCGGCGATCGTGCCATCGTGTCCTCCTGACGTCCGGCGGTCCAGGCACAGATATCACAACGACGCGGGCCGGCGGGAACGGGGGCGGCCGGGCGGACTCGGGCGGCCGGGTCAGCCGGTCAGTGCCAGGGTCGCGCCCGACGGGTCGACGAGCCGGTGATGGCCGGCGTCGCCCGTGAACCTGGCCAGGTCGCCGCGGACCCGGCGCTTGGGCCCGTCAGGGCCGGCCAGGATCGTGCCGTCGCCGCCGCACGCGACGAGCTCGCCGTCCACCCGCAGCAGCACCGGGCCGTCCCGCCCGGCCGAGATCGCGACCCGCCCGGCGGCCAGCCCGCCGAGCACGGCGGCATCGTCGGCGCTCTCGGCCTGCACCCAGGTGGTCGGCGAACCGGGCGGCGCGTCCGAGCCCGGGCGGTGCCAGTCGCTGCCGCCGACGGCGGTCGCCGCCGGATCCCACGCCAGCCACCAGGCCAGCGGCGTCGTCCAGCGCGGGTCGAGCCAGCTCCAGTGCCAGACTTCGAGCAGGGGCGGGCGCCGTTTCATCGGCGCCGTCCAGCTCACGTGACCGCCGTAGGGATGATTAACGGAAAGCAACCCGCCATGCCGCTCCGTCATGGCCAGCCACTCGTCGGGCGGCTCACGGAAGTCGACCCAGCCGATGTCGCCGAACGCATTCGCGTGCCCCTGCTCGGTGGTCAGCTCCTGGCCGGCCAGCAGCGTGATGCCGTGAGCCGAGGCCGCGGCCCGCAGCTCGGCGTGGTGGCTGATCGTGTTGTGGTCGGTCACGGCCAGGAACTCCAGCCCGCGCCCGGCGGCGAACCTGGCCAGCTCGGGCACCGTCATCAGGCCGTCGGAGTGAACGGTGTGCGCGTGCAGGTCACCCGCCAGCCAGCGCATCCCGTCGTCGGCCGGCAGCTCGCGGCGGGCCCGCTGGCTGGCCCGCGGCGGCACCGGCTCGGTCCCGGGGCCAGGAACCCGGTCGCCCGGCGCCTGGCCGGCCGCCTTGGCCGACACCTCGGCGGACACCGCGTAGCGAGCGCCGGCCGCGGGTATCCAGTGCAGCCCGAGCACGACCGTCCAGGTGCCGGGCTCGAGCTCGCCAGGCAGGTAGCCGGGCGTCGCCGACATCGCGCCGATCACGAACGACCGGCGCGCCCCGCCGGACCAGCCGCGAAATCCCGCTGGGCCGAAACAGCCCAGGTCGAGCACGGTCCCGGCGGCGTCGTAGTCGAGTTCGACTCTTAAGGCGCTGGATCCGGCCGGCACCTCGAAGGGCAGGTAGTGCCAGGTCGACTCGCACCGGTCCTCGATCGTCCACGTCCCGGCATGCCGAGTCAGCGCCATGCAGTTATTCCTACCAGATCGTCTCGACCGGTCGCCTCCGTGCCGACGGCCCCGTCACCGGCTGGCCCAACGCTGACTCCCCTTGACCCGGTAATTCAACGCTTGTAGAGTTCAACGAGCGTTGAATTAGTCTTCGGCTCGACGAAGGGCACGCCCATGTGGGCAATGATCGTGAAGGAGTTCCGCCAGGTTCGGCGGGACCGCCGGACGCTCGCGATGATGATCGTGATGCCCGTGCTGCTGCTCGTGGTCCTCGGCTACGCGGCCAGCTTCGACGTCAAGTCCATCACCGTCGCCGTCTCTGGCCCGCAGGCCGGCCTGGTCGCCGGGCGGCTGCCGTCCCCGTTCGACGTGACCACGACGGCGCCCGGCCAGGGCCCGGCCTGGGCGCGGGACCAGTTGCGCGACGGGAAGGCGGAGATGGCGGTCGTGACCGGTGCCGGCAGGCCGCAGGTCCTGATCGACGGCAGCCAGTTGTTCTCGGCGAAGGCCGCGCTTGCCGCCCTGGCCGCCTCGCCGCGCCAGTTCACCGTGGGCGGGGTCAACACGCCTGGCGGGCCGGCCGGGGCCGGGCCGGCTGGCCCGCCGAAGGTGACGGTGCTGTACAACCCGGACCTGACCACCTCGGCCATCATGATCCCCGGGCTGTGCGGTGTCGTGCTCGTGTTCGTCGGCACGATCATCACCAGCCTGGGCGTGGTCAGGGAACGTCAGTCGGGCACGCTCGAGCAGCTCGCCGTGATGCCGCTACGGCCCAGGGACGTCTTCCTGGGCAAGATCGTGCCGTACTTCCTGGTCGCGGCCGTGGACCTGACGATCGTGCTGGCGGTCGGCATCGCGCTCTTCGGGGTGCCGTTCCGCGGCAACCCGGCCGTCTTCGGGCTGGGCGCCCTGGCGTTCCTGTTCGTCACGCTCGGCATCGGCGTGCTGATCTCCAGTGTCTCGCAGAACCAGGGCCAGGCGATCCAGCTCGCGGTGATGACCCTGCTGCCGCAGGTGCTGCTGTCCGGCCTGATCTTCCCGCTCACCTCGATCGCGGCCGGGGTGCGCTGGATCGCCTACTTCCTGCCGCTGACCTACTTCAACCAGATATCCCGCGGAGTGATGCTGCGGGCGGAGCCGATCGCGGCGCTGTGGCAGCCGTTCGTGTTCCTCGCCCTGCTCGGGGCGATCGTCGTGACCGGCGCGACGCTGCGGTTCCGCGCCTACCTGGCTCCGGCCGCCCGCGAGCGCGGCCCGCGCGGGCGAGCCGTCGAGCCGCAGGGAGCCGGGGCGTGACCGGCAGCGACGTGACCGGCAGGGACGCCGTGGTGGCGGCAGCCGGGCCGGGCGGCTCCGGCCTGCCCGTCTGGGGTGCCCGCGGGGTTTGCGTTGACTACGGGAAAACGGTTGCCCTGTCCGACGTGACGCTGTGCGCCCCGGCGGGCCAGGTGACCGCGGTGGTCGGCGGCGATGGCGCAGGCAAGAGCACGCTGCTGCGCTGCCTGGCCGGAGCGCTGGCGCCGGACAGCGGCGAGGTCAGGCGCCCGGGCCAGGAGCGGACCGGCTACCTGCCGGAGAGCTCGGGGATCTACCCCGACCTCACTGTCGCGGAGAACCTGGACTTCCGGGCCCAGGGCTACGGGATGCCCAGGCGGCTGGCTAGGGAACGGGCGGCCGAGTACCTGGACCGGGCCGGCCTGACCCCGGCCGCTGGCCGGCTCGCCGGGCAGCTTTCCGGCGGGATGCGGCAGAAGCTCGCCGTCATCGCGGCCATGCTGCACCAGCCCGACCTGATCGTGCTTGACGAGCCGACCACCGGGGTCGACCCGGTCAGCCGCTCCGGCCTGTGGTGGCTGATCGCCCGCGCGGCGGCCGAGGGCTGCGCCGTCGTGCTCGCCACCACATATCTGGACGAGGCCGAGCGGTGCGCTTCGGTGCTCGTGCTCGACGCCGGGATCGCGCTGGCCGCCGGGACCGCTGAGGAGATCGTTGCGGCCATGCCGGGGTCCTTGCGCGCCGCCGCGGCCCGGCCGGACGGCGACGCGGCGGCGAGGTCCTGGCGGCGGGCCGGCCGCTGGCGGGTCTGGGAGCCGGACGGCGAACCCGGGCCCGGCGGCGACGGCGCGATCCAGCCCGACCTGACCGATGCCGTCACCGTCGCGGCCCTGGCCGTCCGCCGCGGCGGGGCCAGCGGGGCCGGGGCCAGCGGGGCGGGGGCCAGCGGGGCCGGGGCCGGGGCCGGGCGGCCCGCGGGAGGTGCGGAATGACCGCGCTCGTCGCGTGCACCAGAGCGACCAAGCGGTTCGGCCGCTTCACCGCGGTCAGCGAGGTGGACCTCGCGGTCGGTCCCGGCGAGATCGTCGGGCTGCTCGGTGCCAACGGAGCGGGCAAGACCACCCTGATCAGGATGCTGCTCGGGCTGATCGGCACGTCGGACGGCGAGGTCGCGCTGTTCGGCGAGCCGCCGTCGCGGCGCACCCGCAGCAGGATCGGGTACGTGCCTCAGGGACTCGGCCTGTACGACGACCTCAGCCCGGCCGAGAACATGGAGTTCACCGCGGCTGTGTTCCGCCCGGGACGCAGCCGCGCAGAGCAGAACGGCGCAGAGCAGCACGGCACGGGGCGGCATGGCGCGGGGCGGCACGGCGCAGAGCAGCACGGCACGGGCGCGACCGCGCTGCCCGACGAGGTGCTGCCGTACGCCAGGGAACTGGTCGGCTCGCTGCCGCTCGGGGTGCAGCGGCGGGTGGCGTTCGCGCAGGCGCTGTCGCACCGGCCCGACCTGCTCATGCTGGACGAGCCGACGTCAGGGGTCGACCCGCTCGGCCGGGCCAGGCTGTGGGAGACAATAGCCGACGCCGCCGACGGCGGCGCGGGCGTGCTGGTCACCACGCACTACATGGAGGAGGCGCAGGAGTGCGGCCGCCTCGTGGTGATGGCCTACGGCCGCGTGGTGGCCGAGGGGACGGCGGCGCAGATCGTCGGGTCCCGCCGGGCCGTCGCGGTGGAGGCGGAGTCGTGGTCGGCCGCGTTCGGCGCGCTGGAGCGGGCAGGCCTGCAGGTCGCGCTGGCCGGGCGCGGGCTGCGGGTGCCCGGTGCCGATCCCGCCGCGGTGCGGCGGGCGCTCGGCGACCTGCCCGCGACCGTGCGCGAGGTTCCGGCGACGTTGGAGGAGCGCTTCTTCGAGCTGTCCCAGGCGGAGGCCGCGGCGTGACGGCCGATGCTGGCGGCCAGCCGGGGGCCGGGGCCGGCCGGCGGGGCGGCGAGGGCGGCCGGCGGGGCGGCGGGCGGCGCGATGCGGACCAGCGGCCGGCCGGCCGCAGGGGCACCGGCCGGCCGGCCGGCGACAGCGGGACCAGGGAGGCGATCGGCGAGGCCGCGCGGGCGCAGTTCGCCGACTTCGGTTACCACGGCGCGACGATCAGGGGAATCGCGGCCGTGGCCGGGGTGGATCCGGCGCTCGTGCATCACTACTACGGGACCAAGGAGGCCCTGTTCGCCGCCGCCATGCGGCTGCCCATCGTGCCGAGCGAGGTGCTGACGGCGGCTCTGTCTGGCGGGGCGCCGGGCGAACCGGGGTTCGGGGCGCACCTGGTCCGCACGGCGCTGACGCTGTGGGAGTCCGACGAGCTGAAGGAGACTTTCCTCGGCCTGCTCAGGTCGGCGGTGACCAGCGAGCAGGCGGCGGTCATGCTGCGCGAGTTCATCTCCGACTCGATCCTCGGCACCCTCGCCCGGGTAGCCGGGCTGGAACGGCAGGGCAGTCACGCCGAGGCCGAGTACCGGGCCGCGATGGTGGCCACGCAGATGCTCGGGCTGGCGCTGACCAGGCTGGTGCTCGGCCTGCCGGTCGTGGCCGGGGCCAGCGTGGACGAACTCGCCGCGACCGTCGGCCCGTCCGTGGACCGGTACCTGTGCGGCGATCTGGACCTGCCGGGCGGCGTATCCGGGGCGCCGCCGGGGTAATAAAACGGCATGAAAGGCGACCGCGTCGAGATCGTCGTCGACGCCGGTGACGTCACGAAGACCTACGATGTCCTGGCCACGCGCGCGGGCAGGCGAGTGGAGGTGGTCACCAGGCGCGGCCTGGTGGAGGTGAGCGAGCTGACGCGCGGCGGCGTGCCGGTCCGCACGGCCAGGTTCATGGCCAGCAGGGTGATCGCGGTCGTCGAGCACCCGGTCATCCGGGTCCGGGCGCGCGCCGCAGCCCGTGGTCAGGGCGTGTCCTAGCATCCATGGGATGGACGACATCCTCGGGAACTGCTCGCCCCTTGAACTCGCGAAGCGCAAGAGCTTCAAGTGGCGCACCTACCCCGCCGACGTGCTGCCCGCGTTCGTCGCCGAGATGGACTACACCCTGGCCGAGCCGATCAGCGACGCGATCACGGCCGCGATGGCGATCGGCGACACCGGCTATCCGCACGTGGGCGAGCTCGGCGAGGCGTTCGCCTCGTTCGCGGCGGGCCGGCTGGGCTGGACACCGAGGAGGGACTGGGTCTTCGCGGTTCCCGACGTGATGACCGGCATCGTCGAGGTGCTGCTCGGGGCCACGCCGCACGGCTCCGCCGTGGTGGTCAACCCGCCGGTCTACGGGCCGTTCTTCTTCCGGCTCGGCTTCATCGGCCGCCTCGTGGTCGAGGCGCCGCTGCGCCGGCGGGACGACGGCCGCTTCGACCTGGACCTCGACGCGCTCGACGCCGCGCTCGCCGAACCGGGGGTGAGCGCCTACCTGCTGTGCAGCCCGCACAACCCGGTGGGCGCCGTCTGGACCGCCGACCAGCTACGCGCCGTCGCTGACCTGTGCCAGCGGCACGACGTGCTGCTGCTGGTCGACGAGATCCATGCGCCGCTCGTTCTGCCCGGCGCGCGGTTCGTGCCGTTCGGCTCGATCGACCATCCCATGACCGAGCGCGCGTACGTGTTCACCTCCGCCTCCAAGGGCTGGAACACCGCGGGTACGAAGTGCGGGCTCGCGGTGGCGGGATCGGCGCAGACGGCGGCGCTGCTGGCCGAGCGCTGGGAGGCGCTGCTCTGCTCGCACCTCGGCCTGCTCGGCTCGGTCGCCGCCTTCACGCGGTCGCTGGGGTGGCTCGACGCCGCGGTGGCGCAGATCGACGAGAACCGCCGCCTGCTCGGGCGGCTGCTGCGCGAGCAGCTTCCCGGCGTCGGCTACGTTCCCGGCGCGGCGACCTTCCTCGCCTGGCTGGACTGCCGGGAGCTGGGGCTGGGCGACGATCCGGCCGCCGCGTTCCTCGACCGCGGCCGGGTGGCGCTCAGCCCGGGGCCGGAGTTCGGCCGCCAGGGCGCCGGCTTCGCGCGGCTCAACATCGGCACCTCGCCTGAGCTGGTGACCGAGGCCGTGCACCGGATGGCGCTGGCGGCGGAGTCGGCTCGCGCCGCGCACCAGTAGGCGCCCAGCTTGTGGGTGCGCAGGACGGGACATCCCGCTCGAGCTGGCGAC
>DASPZH010000440.1:0-2001 GCA_035636335.1 Streptosporangiaceae bacterium | reverse complement strand
CGATGCCAGACGTCAAGCAGGTAGGAGGACGATCCCTCGGGACTCGACCACGCAACGATCTGGACGCCGCGGTACGGCACGGTCCGGCACGCCCTGACGGCGGCGGTCATCAGCAGCAGTCCGCGGTGCATGAGTGCGCTGTCGGCTGGGCTGTCGGCGGGCGGCTGCCGGAAAGTTCCCGGTGCTGCGCTGGTGCGCCGTACCGCGGCCGGCGGCGCCGCCGCGGGCCGCTTGCCGTCAGCGACGGCGCTGGCGACCAGGATGAGCGCGGCGAGCGTTCCGAGAGCCAATCCGGCCGCTCCGATCACCAGCCTCGAGCGCCTCCAGTACAGCCAGATCATCCGGGCTACCCGGGGTGACGGCTCGTCAGTTGCGGACCATGCGACGCGCTGCCCGCGGCCGAGGCGGACGGGCTGGCGTCCGGTGACACGGCGGGGCTCGCGTTCGGTGACACGCTCGGGCTGTCCGCGGCCGTGCCCGTCGCTCCGGTCGGTGTCGCCCAGCCGACCGGCGCCGGACGATGGCTGAGCTGGCCGGAGGCTGGCTGCCCGGGGCCGACCAGGCCAGGGCCGGACTGCCCGGTGCCCTGACCCTGGCGGGCCGGTGCGTACCCGGTGACCGGCGGCGAGCCCGCGCGCGCCTGGCCGGCGTCGTAAGCGTGCTCCAGCAGGTAGCTGTCTACCGACGGAGTGACCTTGGGCGCGGGCGGCTCAGCGGCGTTGCCGAGCAGGAAGGCGACCGCCCCGATCGCGAGCAGCGCGCCGCCCGCCGAGGCCGCGGCCGTCCGCCAGCTCTGGGCGATCAGCCTGGGTCCCCATTCGGCGGCCCAGCCTAGCTGTGGCATCCTCGCCGGGGACGGCATGGGTGCCGCGGCGGTGGCGCCGTGGTCGCGGCCGGCCAGCTCGATCAGGCGGCCGGTGATGGCCGGCTCGGCCGACGTCTCGCCGAGCGCCGTCAGCCGGCGCTTGAGCGCCCGCATCGCGTTGGCTTCCTCGCGGCACGACCGGCACCCGGCGACATGGTTGAGCACGTGGTCCCGTTCTGTTCCGTCCAGCTCGCCGTCCACCAGCGCGGATAGCCAATGTCCGAGGTGGCTCACGACCCGCCCGCCTTCCCGGCCACCGAGACGCCAGGAAGCTGGCCGGCGGGAACCCCGCCGAGCAGTGCCGCTTCGTCGGCGCCGCGCCGCACCGCGCCGCGCCGCGGCCTGCGATGCTCCAGTGCGGCGCGAAGCTGCGCCCGGCCGCGGTGGATCCTGCTCCGCACCGTCCCCAGCTTGACCCCGAGGACGTCGGCGATCTCCTCGTACGTGAGGCCCTCGATGTCGCACAGCACGACAGCCGCGCGATACTCGGGCGGCAGGTCGGCGAGCGCGGCGGCGACGTCGTGGTCGAGATGACGATCGTCGAACGCCTGTGACGGGGTCGGCTCGGAGCCCTTCAGCCTGGCCGCCGTCTCCTCGCCGAGCCCTTCGAATCGGATGCGCTGCCGCCGGCGAGTGATGTCAAGGAACAGGTTCGTGGTAATGCGATGCAGCCAGCCCTCGAATGTCCCAGGCGTATAACTCGGCAACGACCGGAACACCCGCACGAATACTTCCTGGGTGAGGTCTTCGGCGTCGTGGCAGTTCCCGGTCAGCCGGTAGGCCAGGCGGTACACCCGGGCCGAGTGCTCCTGGACGACCTCTTCCCAAGTCGGCGGCGTCCACGGCGCGTCCTGCGCGGCCGAAACCGGCGCGGCCGAAACCGGGGCGGCGGAGCCCGGAGCGGTGGAAGCCAGCACCGGGTCGGCCTGCGAGCTGGCGGGCTGAGCTGCCGAACTCGGCTGTGCGGGGCTCAGCTTCGCGGCGCTCGGCTCGGGCGACTTGTGACGTGCGGGGCTCAGCTTCGCGGCGCTCGGCTCGGCGCGCTTCAGCTGCGCGGGGCTAAGCTGCGTAGGGCTCAGATGTGCCGGGCCGACCCGTGCCGGGCCGGTCTCGTCCACCGCCTCAGTCCGCATCAA
>DASPZH010000439.1:0-12255 GCA_035636335.1 Streptosporangiaceae bacterium | reverse complement strand
TCGGCGCGGGCTCGGGCCCGCGCGAGGCCGCCGCCCGTGCCGCCGAGGGCACGAGCCCGGCCGATGATCTGAACGGCCCGCGCCGGTATCGCGAGCACCTGGCTCGCGTCCTTGTTGCGCGTGCGCTGGAGGAGTCGGCCGGCCGGGCCTGACCCGTCGAGATAGGCGCTGTTGTTGTCACCGCATGGGCGTAGGCTCCGCTCAGTTGAGGGCGTCGAGCGTCTTGTGGGGGTCTGGTGACTTCTGAGCCTGACGGGCAGGCCGGCGGGCTGGGCCTGGTGGTCGGCACGGTTCCCGCGACGCCGCTGCAGTTCTCCGTCGGGCTGGCGCCCGGCCAGTACGCGCAGCTTGACGACGTCGTGGTCACCGAGCGGCCGCTGCCTGGCCGGGCCGGGGTGCGGATATCCGGAGTGGTGACCAATGTCGAGGCGGTGCACGAGGGCGCGCGGTTCGCCTCCGACGTGTTCCTGATCGCGGACGGCACCCTGCCCGCCGAGGTCTGCGAGGTCGCCGAGGTGACCGTCACCCGGGTGGAGCCGGAGCTGTACGTGCCGCCGCTGCCGGGCGCCACGGTCAGCCGGGCGGTGGGGGAGCAGCGCGAGTCCGCGCTGTACTTCGACGAGATGGGCACGTCCAAGGTCCCGGTCGGATTCGGCCGCGACGGGCAGCCGGTGTACGTGAACTTCGAGTTCCTTGACGGCACCCGCGGCGCGCACGTCTCGATTTCGGGGGTCTCCGGCATCGCCACCAAGACCTCGTTCGCCATGTTCCTGCTGCACTCGATCACCAACTGCGGTGTGCTGGCCGGCGAGGCGCACAACACGAAGGCCCTGGTGTTCAGCGTCAAGGGCGAAGATCTGCTCTTCCTCGACTACGCGAACAACAGGCTGACCGCCGGCGAGCTGGGCCGGTACGCCGACCTGGGACTGCCGGCCAGGCCGTTCGGCAACGTGCGGGTGTTCGCGCCGCCGCGGAAGAACGATCCGTCAGGAACCCCCGACGTGCATGCCCGCGACCGGGCGGTCAGCCCGTTCTACTGGACGATCGCGGAGTTCTGCGACCAGGAGCTGCTGCCGTTCGTGTTCGCCGACACCGAGGACGAGCGCGCCCAGTACACGATGCTGATCGCCCAGGTCGCGGCGCGGCTGCGGCGCGACGCCGTCGCGGCCGGAGCCGACGGCGCGGTGCGGGTCACCGGCGTCGACCCGGCCAACGACAAGATCATCCGCACCTTCGCCGACCTGGTCACGCTGCTGGAGGCCGAGCTCGGCGATGACGGCGCCCGAAGCTCGTGGGTGGCCGGCAGCACGGTCATGGGGAGCGTGAACGCGCTGCTGCGACGGCTCCGATCGGCGGCGGTCCCGCTCGGCGCGATCATCCGCGGTGACCTCGCCCATCGGGGCGAGCGCTCGATCACCACCTCGCGCGCCCAGGTCACGGTCGTCGACCTGCACAACCTGCCGGACCGGGCGCAGCGGTTCGTGGTCGGCGTGACGCTGCGCGCCGAGTTCGCACGCAAGGAACGCCAGGGAACGGCACGCCCGCTGATGTTCGTGATGCTGGACGAGCTGAACAAGTACGCGCCGCGGGAGGGGGACAGCCCGATCAAGCAGATCCTGCTCGACCTGGCCGAGCGCGGCCGCTCGCTGGGCGTGATCCTGATCGGCGCCCAGCAGACGGCGAGCGAGGTCGAGCGGCGGATCCTGGCCAACTGCGCGATCCGGGTCGCCGGGCGGCTCGACGCCGCCGAGGCGCTGCGCCCGGAGTACGGATACCTGCCGCCCGCCCAGCGTCAGCGCGCCACGCTGGCCAAGCCCGGCACGATGTTCATCGCCCAGCCGGACATCCCGGTGCCCCTGGCGGTCGACTTTCCGTTCCCCGCCTGGGCCACCAGGCCGAGCGAGAAGGGCGACTGGGCCGGGCACGACTCAGGTCCGGCCAAGCCCGCCGACCCGTTCGCCGCCATTCCCGACCCCGACGACGTGCCCCCGTTCTAGGGTGGCCGTGACCGCGAGGAAGCCATGAGAATCCTGCACACCAGCGACTGGCACGTCGGGAAGGTACTCAAGGGCCAGGACCGCCACGACGAGCATGCCGCGGTTCTCGGCAGCATCGTCGGCGCGGCCAGGGCGCAGGACGTGGAGCTGGTGCTGGTCGCCGGCGACCTGTTCGAGACCGCGGCGCCGACGGCCAGGTCACAGGGACTGGTCATGCGCACCCTGCTCGCGCTGCGCGAGGACGGCAGGCAGGTCGTGGTCGTCGCGGGGAACCATGACAACCAGAGCCTCATCGACGCGGTGTACCGGCCCGTGCTCGGCGAGATCGGCATGCACGTCCTCGGCCAGCCCAGGCGCCCGGGGGCCGGCGGCACGCTCACGCTGCGCGGGCGGGACGGCACCGAGGTCCGGGTCGCCGCGCTGCCCTTCCTGTCGCATCGGTACGCGGTCCGCGCCGCCGAGGTGATGTTCCGCGAGTTCGCCGAGCACACACTCGACTACGCCCAGCGGGTCGCGCAGATCCTCCGGTTGCTGACGGAGGGGTTCACCGGGGACACGGTGAACGTGATCACGGCGCACGCCACTCTGCTCGGCGGCCGCAAGGGCGGCGGCGAGCGGGACGTGCAGACCAGCCTGGACTACGAACTGCCCGCCAGCATGTTCCCGGCCAGCGCGCACTACGTGGCCCTGGGGCACCTGCACCGCCAGCAGGAGATCCCGGGCCCGTGCCCGATCTTCTACTCCGGATCGCCGCTGGCGGTCGACTTCGGCGAGGAGGCCAACGAGCCGTGCGCGCTGATCGTGACGGCGGAGCCTGGCATCAGGGCGGACGCCAGGCCGGTGCCGATCGCCGGCGGCCGCCGGCTGAGGACGCTGCGCGGGACGCTGGACCAGGTAGTCGCCGAAGGGGCACAGGCAGGCGACGCTTACCTGCGGGTCGTGCTCGCCGAGCCCGGCCGCGCCGGGCTCGGCGACCTGGTCAGGGAGAAGCTGCCCAACGCCCTGGAGGTGCGGCTCGACGACGCCCACTGGCCGATGCCGGGCGCCCGCGGCCGCGGCCGGCCGAGCCGGGCCGGCCGCGGCCCGCTCGAGCTGTTCGGCGACTACCTGGCCGAGCAGAACGTGGCCGACCCGCGGGTGGCGGCCATGTTCGCCGAACTGCTCGACGAGGCCACCAGCGGGGCAGGTGATGCCTGATGCGGCCGGTACGCCTTCAGCTCGACGGGTTCGGCTGCTACCGCGAGCCGGCCGATATCGACCTGCACGACGTGGACTTCTTCGCGCTCGTCGGACCGACGGGCTCGGGCAAGAGCACCGTCATCGACGGACTGTGCTTCGCGCTCTACGGCACGGTCCCCAGGTGGGGCAGGGAGAACGTGATCGCCCAGGCGCTCGCGCCCGCGGCCAACGCCTGCCGGGTCTGCCTGGTGTTCGAGGCAGGCGGCAAGCGCTACGCCGTGGTGCGGGCGCTGACCCGCGACAGGAAGGGGCTGGTGCACACCAAGGAGGCCAGGCTGGAACTGCTCGACTCGCAGGTTCCGGCCGGGGCGCCGCTCGCCGACATGCTCGCGGCCAGCGTCCAGCCGCTCGCCGAGGGGCCCGACGAGGTCAAGTCACAGGTCCAGGCGTTGCTTGGCCTGACCTATGAGCACTTCACCCAGTCCGTGCTGCTGCCGCAGGGCCGGTTCTCCGAGTTCTTGCACGCGAAAGCCTCGGAGCGGCAAGACCTGCTGGTGCAGCTTCTGGCCTTCGGGATCTACACGACGGTGGGCCAGCACGCACGCAAGCGTGCCGACCTCGCCAGGGAACGGCTGCGGACGGCGCAGCACGCGCGGAACGCCCTGGCCGACGCGAGCGAGCAAGCCGAGCGGGCGGCCGAGGCCCGGGTGCGGGCACTGGCCGACCTCGCGCGCGGCGTGCAGGAGAAGCTGGCGATCCTGCGCGGGCTCGGCGAGCGGTCCGAGCAGGCGCGGCAGCAGGCCGAGGCCGTCCGCGCCGATGTCGCCCTGCTCGCCGCGGTGCACACCCCCGGGCACGTGCCAGGTCTGGCCAGGCGGATCGACACCGCCGGCCAGCAGGTCGCCGGGCGCACGACGCGGCGCGACGAGGCCGAGCAGGCCGAGGCCGAGGCCCAGCGGGCTCGTGACGCGCAGCCGGCCAAGGCCGGCCTCGAGCGGCTGCGCGACGCGTATGCCGAGCGTGCCAAGCTGGCCGCGCTGCTGGCCCGTCGGGACCGTGACCTTGCGGTCAAGCGGGCAGATCAGGAGGCCCGGTCGGCGGAACTCCAGGCCGCCGAGGCCAAGCTCCAGCGGGCGCGGGACGACTGCGCCGCCGCCGATCGGGAGCACGCCGCCGTTGCCCTCGCGGAGGGACTCCGCGTCGGCGCGGACTGTCCCGTCTGCCTCCAGCCGGTCACGGCCCGGCCGCGGCACCACGTCCCGGCCGACCTGCTTGAGGCCAGGGCAGCGGCGGAGTGGGCCGCCAGCGAAGCCATGCAGGCGCGCGCCGCGCATGACCATGCGGCCAGCGCCGCCGCCGCCGCGGGCGGCGTCGCGGAAGAGACCAAGGCGCAGCTTCACAAGCTGTCGGCGACCCTGGCCGAGGCGCCTGGCGAGTCGGAGCTCGCCGCCTTGATCGACGCGGTCGCGAAGGCCGACGAGACGCTCGGCCAGGCGCGGCAGGCGGCGCGGACGGCGCGGCAGGCACTGGCCGCCGCGGAGCAGGACCGCGCCGCGCTGAGTGAGGAGGAACGCCGTGCCTGGGCCGATCTCAGCGCGGCGCGGGACTCGGTCGTCAGGCTCGGTGCCCCGGCGACACGCGGGACCGACCTGGCCGCCGCGTGGGCCGCGCTGACCGGGTGGGCCGCGGACCAGCACCAGGAGCGCAGCTCACGCCGGCCCGACCTGGACGCGGCGGCGGCCGCGCTCCAGCGCGAGGTCGCGGACGCCAGGTCCGCGCTCGCCGCGCAGCTAGCCGAGCACGGAATCACCGGCCTGGCCGATCCGGTCAGATGCGAGCCGGCGATCGCGACCCAGTCCGAGCGCGCGGCGAACCGGCTCGCGGCCGTCCGCGCCAGCCGGAGCCAGGCCGCCGTCCTCGACGAGCAGATCCGCGCACACCGCGAGGACGAGCAGGTCGCGACGATGCTCGGCCTGCTGCTGCGGGCGTCGTCATTCGAACGGTGGCTGTGCGGCGAGGCGCTGGACTCGCTGGTGGCCGAGGCGTCGCTGACGCTGATGGAGCTCTCAGGCGGGCAGTACCAGCTCGACCGCGACGACCGCAACGACCTGGTCGTCATCGACTACCAGGACGCCGGGGCCAGGCGCCCGGTGCACACGCTGTCGGGCGGTGAGACCTTCCAGGCCTCGCTCGCCCTCGCGCTGGCCCTGTCCCGGCAGGTCACCAGCCTTTCCGCGGGCATGAGGGACCTGAACTCGATGTTCCTCGACGAGGGCTTCGGCACGCTGGACGAGGACACCCTGGAGACCGTGGCCGGCACGCTGGAGCGACTCGCCGCGGACGCGGACCGGATGGTCGGCATCGTCACGCACGTGCCCGCGCTGGCCGAGCGAGTCCCGGTCCGCTTCGTCGTGGGCCGGGCCGGGACCACCTCGACGGTGCGCAAGGAACGCGTGTGACCACCGCCCCAGCGCCTTGGCCGGCCGCGGCCGCGCCGCCCGCGTTCACGGTCGACCCGTGGGACCCCGGATACGGGCTCGCGTTCGGGGACGAACTGGACGGCGCGGCCGTCGCCGAGTCCAGCGCCGAGCTGGACCTGGACTTCGAGGTGCCCGCCGAGCTGTGGCGGCCGCTCGATCCCGACCGGGCGCCCGCGCTGCCCGCGCAGGTGCTCTTTCTCGACGGCGTGCGGCGGATAGACGCTCGCGTCTGGGTGCACGGCGGCGGCCCGGAGCCGGGCCAGGGGATTGCCGCGTCATACGCGGCGGGCCTGGTCGCCTGCGACGGGGCCGCCCGGGTCGCCGGCGTCTGCGTCGAGCGCGGCCTGTTCACCGCGGCCGCCGCGGTGGCCGACATCGCGACGAAATGCGGCTCGTATCCAGCGCGGCCGGCCGGGGGTCCCGGCGTCGACCGGCTGTCGCTCGCGTTGCAGCAGAAGCTGACCGACACGGAGGTCCGGCTCGCGATCGCGTTCCGCACCGCCCATCCGGCCGCCGACGACCTGCTCGTCGTCGACGGGCCGCTGCGCGGGCGCACCCATCTGGACAGGACGGTCGGCTACATCAAGACGCACCATGCGTCCTACCTGCCCGCCGCGCAGGCCGGCGTGGTGGCGGCGCTGCGGTCTGGGCAGCGCACGCCGGCGTTCACGATGGGCACGTCGTGGCGGCGTACCTCCTGGTATCTGCGGCTACCCGGCACGCCGGGGGTGCCCTGGTCCGGCGTGGTGCGGATCGAGTGCCCGGCCGATCTCCCGGCCGCCGAGGTTACCGGGCTCGCCGACATCACCGCCCGGGTGCTGCCGCCGATGGCGAGCGTGCCGCACAAGGACCCGCGGGCACCGCAGAACCTGGTGCCCATCGGCGGCCTGGAACGTGAACTGCGGCGCAGGCTCGGAGACCAGCGACTGCTCTACCGAGCCCTGCGCGCGGCGGCCGTGAACCGGTCCTTAGCCGGACCGTGCCTTCGCGGGCGCACGGGTGCGGCGTGTCACTGGTACGAGATCATCACCGGGCGCGGGGAGTTGGACATCGTCTGCAGCGGGCTCAGCATCGGGTCGTCCTTGACGAAGAAGTTCTTCCACCCGAAGAACACGCCGGACGGCGCTGCCCCGGTGACCGCCTGCCACGTCTGCAGCTTGTCGGACTGCGTGCCCTGCCCGTCCATGTGGACGACGATCGCCAGGTCGTCGTGGGTGGTGTCGAGCCGCTGCTCGCCCGTGACCATCGACAGCCTGAACTGATGCAGCACCAGCAGTTTCTGCGGCAGGCGGAACCGAGCCGTCAGGCGGGCCAGCCACTCGACCACGCTGTTGACTTCGCTGATATCGACGCGGCCGATCTGATTCAGCGGTAGCTGGCCGGGCTGGAGTTTCCACTCGGGGTCGAGCGCGAGCCCCACGTTAGGTAGTTCCAGCAACCGCCGGTACCGCCTGGCCTGGGTGACCAGGCTGGCCCGGCCGGGCTGCAGGTCGAGGATCACGTACATGCCCGCGGCGGTCGCCCGCCCTACCCACGGCCGCAACGAGGCCACCGTGGACTCGTAGGAGTAGCTGCCGTCGCGCCCGGGGCTGGACTGCGCCACCGTCGCGATGATCTCGAATGCCGGTATCACCGGCACCCTGCTCAGCGGTCGGTAGGAAGCGGCGATGCCCCGGATACGGGCAATGCTCGCGCTCAGGCTTTGCTGGCCCAGGGCACCGAGTGCGGGCGTGCCCGGGTATCCGTACAGGGCGAGCAGGCGGTGCATCGGAAACATGACCTGCCCGCCGCCAGGAAGCTGCACTCCGGTCTGGGCGACGGCGACCCGGGCCGCGAGCAGGCGAGCCGGACCGAAGCGGCCGCCCACGGCGAGCACATGCCGCGGCTTGGCGGCCGAGAGCGCGGAGATCGCCGCCGGATCGGCGCGCGGGTCGTAGTCGGCGACGGTAATGACCTGAGCGCCGGCGGCCCTGGCCGTTGCGACCGCGGCCGTCGCCCCGGCAGTGGTGTCGCCGGCGTGTACCAGCATGGCCACGTGATGCAGGGGCTTCGGGGCACTGGTCGCGGGCAGCGCGGCGGGGTCGGTCGTCACCTTGACCCGTGGTAGCTGCGCCGCGAGCAGGCCCGTCGCGACCCCGACGTCGAGCACCGCCCGGGTGTTCAGAGAACGGACCGCGGTCCGCAGCACGATGGCGGCCGACATCGTCGTGACGTGAGGCGGATGTGCCGCGCGGCGGGCTGGCCCGGTGGCCGGAGGCCCGGCGGGCGGCGGCCCGGCCCCCTGCGGCCCGGCGGCCCGCGGGAAGACCAGCAGGAGCGGCGCATGCGCGCGCTCGGCGCTGGCGGCGGCCTCCGTGAGGTCGGTCACGCGGTCGGCGTTCGCGACGACCGCGACGGGAGCCGAGGCGAACATCGTCGATGCCGCGTCGGCGGCGACCAGGTCAGCCGGATCGGCCAGGACCGCCGCCGCCGCCGGCGGCTGCCTGGTCACGGCCGTCAGGCTGGCGCTCGCAGGACGCGGGTGCGCGGATCCGCCTGCGTAGGCCGTCGCACCGGCCGCGACCGCTGCCGACAGCGCGACGACGGCGCCGACCACGATCTGCCGCCTCCCGCCTGCCGCGGCGAACGGGCCAGCCGCCGGGCGCGGTGACCGGGCGCGGTGGATTCCGATCTTAGGGTCGCGCCGTCTCCAGAGCACCGGATATCTCCCCCATGAGATCCATCGCTCATCGGCGTCGCCCCGGGCAACTGATGAGCGGCTGCCCCGGGGCCCTGATCTCCGGTCGTAGGCCGGGCCTGCGAATGCGATCGGATACCGGGTACGCCGGTTGAATAATAGCCCCGCGGAAAATGCTTCCGGAGTCTTTCGGAGCCAAAGTCAGCGAGCTTTCGCCTAACCTTTCGGCGCGGTCGGCATGTGTCAGTAAATCTCCTCGGTTGGCGGCCTGTTCGCCCGGTGCGCGCGGCTAGCCGCTGACGCCGAACTGGAAGTGGAAGTCGCCGATGTGCAAGGCGAGGCTGAACCCACCGAAGTGATGGATGACCAGCGCGGCCAGGATGATCAGCAAGATCGCCACGAGGAACCAGAACAGCCACCAGAGGAGGGCCGGCACACTGCTTCTTATGCTCATGGCCGGCAACTGCCCGCAAACAGCCGAAGTATGCCCGGCAATCCTCGCAATCCTCGCAGCGCTGGCGGCTAGGTGGGCGAGCGCCAAGAGGGGCAGTTCCGGACAACTTCCGCCGACAGGGGGTGAGCCGGTGAATAAGCCCGGGCTGGCGGGTAGCGAGGAGTCATGGCAGTCGACGCGCGCGAGACCGAGATCAAGTACGAGGCGACAGCCGGCACCTCGCTGCCCAGCTTCGATGACCTGCCCCAGGTGGCGCGTACCCGCGGGGCGGCGGACGAGAAGCTGGACGCCGAGTACTTCGACACCGGAGATCTCCGCCTGATCCGGGCCGGGATCACGCTGCGGAGGCGGCAGGGCGGTCATGACGCGGGCTGGCACCTCAAGGTTCCGGCCGGCAACCACACCAGGCGCGAGATCCGGCTGCCGCTCGGCCGCCCGGGCGAGCGCGTGCCCGAGGAGCTGGCCAGGCTCGTCCGGGTGCACACCCGCGGCGAGGAACTGAGGCCGGTAGCCATGATCAGCACGCGGCGGAGGCGGCTGCTGCTGCTCGACGGCTCCGGCGAGTCGCTCGCCGAGGTGGCGTCCGATGACGTCACTGCGCGGGCCGTCGGCGAGCCAGCGCGCCGGTCGCAGTGGCAAGAGGTCGAGGTCGAGCTGACCGGCGGTGACCGTGACACGCTCGCGGCCGCCGACCGGTTGCTGCGGCGTGAAGGCCTGAACCGGGCCGCCCAGTCGCCCAAGCTGGCGCGCGCGCTTGGCCTGCCCGAGCCAGAGCAAGAGCCCGATCCCGAGTCCTCGCTCCGCAGGTCGGCTCCGGCCGGTCAGGTGATCATCGGCTACCTGAGCGCGCAGCTCGGCGCCCTGAAGGAACTGGACCCGATGGTGCGCGGCGGTGAGCCTGACTCCGTGCACCAGATGCGGACGACGGCCCGCAGGCTGCGCAGCACGCTGCAGTCGTTCAGCCGATTCTTCACCCCGTCACTGACTGAGCCGCTCTCCGCCGAGCTGCGGTGGTTCGGCGGGGTGCTCGGCGAGGCGCGTGATGCCGAGGTGCTCGCCGCGCACATGGCCAGGCATGTCAGCCAGATCCCGGCCGAGCTGGTCGTTGGTCCGGTGATGGCCCGGGTGCGCGGGCATTTCGCGAAGGTGGGCGCGGACGCTCAAGCAGGCGTGCTCGATGCGCTGGACTCGCCGCGTTACTTCGCCCTGCTCGACCGGCTTGACCAGTTGGTGAACTCGCCGCCAGATACCGACCTGTCCGGGCGGCCCGCCGGCGACGTGCTGCCCGCGGCCGCGCGCCGCACGTACACCAGGACCAGGCGCCGGATGAAGCGCGCACTGCGCACGCCGCCGGGCGATCGCAGGGACATGGCCCTGCACCGGGCGCGCAAGGCCGCGAAGCGCGCCCGCTACGCGGGCGAGGCTGTCGCGCCGCCGTTCGGCAAGGACGCGAGCGGGTTCGCCAGGCAGATGAAGCGGCTGCAGTCCGTCCTCGGCGAGCATCAGGATGCCGTCATCGCCCGCGAGCTGGAACGAGATCTCGGCATGCGCGCCCACCTGGCCGGCGAGAACGCGTTCAGCTACGGGCTGATGTACGAGCGGGACAGCCAGCAGGCGGATCGCCTGGCCGAACGGGCCAGGCGGAACTGGCGGAAGGCGTCTCGGACCCGCCACCGGCGCTGGCTGCGCTGAGCAGGCATAGCGTTGTACCCGGCCGGAGGTTTGGGCTCCGGCTTTCTGGTCAGCGGGAGTCGTTATGCGTACCATCCAGACTCACGATGCCGCCTGACGCGCGCGGCTCGGGCCGCCCGGTGGTGGCGGTCGCCAACACGCTGCCGATCCGCCGCGGCGACGATGGCTGGGAGTTGTCGCCCGGCGGGCTGGTGACCGCGCTCCGGCCGGTCATGCAAACGCGCAGCGGCGCCTGGGTCGGCTGGGACGGCGGCACCAAGGGGGTTCCGCCGAAGCTGCCGACCATGGAGACCAGGCTGTTGCCGATCAGCCTGTCGGCAGCCCAGGTCCGCCAGTACTATCACGGGTTCGCCAACACGACCCTGTGGCCGCTGCTGCACGACGCGATCGAGAAGCCGCGGTTCGAGCGGTCCTGGTGGCGGAGCTACCAGGACGTGAACGCGGCCTTCGCCGGCGCGGCGGCCGCCGCGCTCGGCGAACTCCAGGACGCGCTCGCCTGGGTGCACGACTACCATCTGACCCTGGTTCCGCGGCTGATCAGGGAACGGCGGAACGACCAGCCGATCGGATTCTTCCTGCACATACCGTGGCCGGCGCCCGAGATCTTCGCCCGGGTGCCGTGGCGCCAGGACATCCTGCTCGGCATGCTCGGCGCCGACGTGATCTCCTTCCACGTCGAGCGGTACCGGGCGAACTTCCTCCAGGCCTGCGCGCGCCTCCTGGGCGACGCAGACATCCACGTGCGCGGATCGAAGATCGTGATGCCCGGTCAGCGGCAGGTGATTACCACCACGGCGCCCATCTCGATCGACACAACCGAGTTCGGCCGGCTGGCGGCCGATCCCGAGACCGCGGCCGACATCGAGGGCCTGCGCGAGCAGTTCGAGGGCCGCACGCTGCTGCTCGGGGTAGACCGGCTGGACTACACGAAGGGCATCATCGAGCGGCTGCTGGCTGTCGAGGCCCTGCTCGAGCGGCGCCGCGACCTGTGCACGACGATCACGTTCCTCCAGGTCGCGGTGCCGAGCCGGGACAACGTCGCCGAGTACCGCAGCCTGCGTTCTGCGGTCGAAGGACATATCGGCAGGATCAACGGCAAGTTCACCCGGCCTGGCGCGGATGTTCCCGTGCACTACCTGCATCGCAGCCTGCCGGCGCGCCAGCTCGTGGCGTACTATGCCGTCGCCGACGTGATGCTCGTCACGCCGCTTATCGACGGGATGAACCTGGTCGCCAAGGAGTACGTCACCGTCCAGCACGCGCTCGAGGGCAGCGGGTCGATGATACTCAGCGAGTTCGCCGGTGCCGGGATCGAGTTGCGCGAGGCGGTGCCGTGCAACCCCTTCGACGTGGAGGGCCTGTCGCTGCGGATCGAGCACACGCTGGAACTGGACGCGAGCATGCGGCGAGCGGCCATCGAGTCGATGGCCAGGCACGTGGCGGCGCACGACGTTCACCGCTGGGTCGCCAGCCAGCTAGGCGACATCGAGGCGGTGACGTACCCGGCCTCGCGCGCGCGAGCGGACTCTCGCATGCTCGCGGCGGGCTCGGATGGGCGCCGGGTCTCGTTATCCGGCCGGCGCTAGCGGGTCGGGCGTGACGCAGCGACCTGGCTATCGCCAGCCTCCGGTTCCGGCCGCGGGCCGGTCGCCGCGGATTAGCCGATGTGACGGTGCACGTCGGCGGCCTTGGACGGCCCTGGCTCGGCGGCGCCTATCCACGGACCGGGGATCGACGGGTCGATGACGCCGTCCTCGAGCCACGTGTAGCGCCCGT
>DASPZH010000438.1:0-9829 GCA_035636335.1 Streptosporangiaceae bacterium | reverse complement strand
GACGAGGTAGTTGATGAAGTTACCGCCAAGACCGCTCTTTGCGGGCGCGGCAGTCGTGGCGCTTGCCGTAGTCGGCTGCTCTTCGGCAGGCCAGCGGCCGGCGGGCGCGGGATCGCGCCCTGCGGTATCAGGCACGGAGGCGCCGCCATCGGCCGGGTCGCCGACCGTCGCGTCGCCCGCGTCACCGTCGGCCAGGCCGGCCGGCTGGACGGTCGCCACGTCGGCGGCGGCCGGCGGCGGGATGGCCGCGCTGGTCGCCGCGGCCAGGACCGAAGGCACGCTCAACGTGATCGCGCTGCCCGCGAGCTGGGCGAACTACGGCGCGATCATCAAAAGATTCACCAGGCTCTACGGGATCACGGTGCACTCGATCGCCCCAGGGGACCGCAGTCAGCAGGAAGTCGCCGAGATCAGGCGCGACGCCGGCACCGGCAGGGCGGCGGATGTCCTGGACGTCGACATGCGGGCCGCCGTCGCGGACCGCGGGCTCTTCGCTCCGTACCGGGTCGCCACCTGGCAGTCCATCCCGGCCGGCCAGAAGGCGCCGGACGGCGCGTGGGTCCAGGACTACGGCGGCTACATGTCGGTGGGCTACAACTCGGCCCGGTTCGGCACGGTCACGTCGCTGCGGCAGTTGCTCGGGCGCAGGTTCTCCCGCGCGGTCGCGCTGGACGGCAACCCGGCGCAGGCCAACGCGGCGCTGTACGGGGTCATGATGGCCAACCTCGCGCTCGGCGGAAGCCCGGGCCGGATCGCGGGCGGCGTCGCCTTCTTCCGCGAGCTGCGGGCGGCCGGGAACTTCGTCTCCGTGCCCGCGACCACGCCGCTGACGATCGAGGCGGGCAGCACCCCGGTCGTCTTCAACTGGGACTACCTGAACACGCCCGCCATCGTCGGGCAGCGGGCGCGGTCCTGGAAGGTGTTCATACCGCGGGGCGGCGCCGTCGGCGAGTTCCAGGCCCAGGCGATCAACGCCGGCGCACCGCATCCGGCCGCCGCCCGGCTGTGGGAGGAGTTCCTCTACTCGCAGGCCAGGCGCGGAGGCCAGAACCTGTGGCTGGAGGGCGGCGTCAGGCCGGTCGAGCAGGCGGCGATGATCGCCAACCGGAGCATCGACGCGGCGGCGTCCAGGAAGCTCCCGCCCGCCCCGCCGTCGGCCGTCTTCCTGACCCCGGGCCAGGCCGCGCACGCGGCCGCCTACCTGCACGCGCACTGGGCCCGCGCGGTCGGCTAGCCCTTGCTGGGCGGGATGGGCTCGTCGGGGGTGCCCCAGGACGGGCTGGGTACGGACTCACCGATCACGCTGGGCTGGCCGGGGTTGAGCCGGTGGTGGATCACCTGCGCCACGTCCTCGATCGTCTCGATGCCGTAGCTCATCGACGGGTTGGCGTGCGTGAGCATGGCGATGATGTAGACCCGGCGCGGGTGCCTGGCGGTAAAGAAACCGATGCTGTTGATCTCCCAGTCCGAGCTCACCGGGTAGGGCAGCCAGCCGTCCTTCACGTGTACCTTGACGGTCGCCGGCGCTCCCGCCGGGACGCCCCACCGCTGCGACGCGATGACGTGGGACATCAGGTACTGGGCGTAGACGCGTGACGCCTCGGTCAGGATCCGGTTCGGACCGGAAACCAGCTTGAGCAGGAGTACCTCGTCATGCGCGGTGAGCAGGCTGAGGCCCCAGGCGTGGGCGAGCCTGGTCTGCTTCATCTTGGCCAGGTTCAGGAAGTGCTGCATGCGCGAGAACCCGACCTGGTTCCAGAGCGCGGTCGCGGCGTCGTTGTCCGACTGGGTGATCATGAGCCAGGCGAGCCGCCGCTGCGATTTGGTCAGCTTCTTGTGCTGTTCCTGCGCCTTGCGCAGCAGCGCCGCCAGGATCGTGACCTTCATCACGCTCGCCGCGTAGAAGTGCCAGGTCGGGTGGTAGGTGCAGGTGATGCCGGTGCCGGTGTCGGTCTCCTTCAGGCCGACCGTGGAAAGGCGGCCGACCAGCTTGCCGGCGATCGCGTGCGCCATCCGCGCGGCGCGCGCGTCGTTGCTGTGGCTGCGCGCCACGCACTGGACGCGAGGTCCCGACCGGGCGGGCGCCGCGGCCCGCGCCGGCAGGCCGGCCGGCAGCGCCAGAACCAGGCCCACCGAGATAGTCACGCCACAGCGAGAGATCAGCCATCTGGTCATGAGCCTGTGCCATCCCCGATCGAGTCGCCCGCCGGACACTACAACAGACGGTCGTCCGGCCGTTGAGGTTGCCCGCGACACGCCGCTACCTAAAGGAGGCAGCCGAGGGCAATACGCGAGCAGATACGGAGATGTCGCTAGCAGTTCACCGGTCATTCATGTTGACGTCGGAGTTGATTTGCCTTCTTCTCTTAGCTTCGCGGACGTGGGCAGAAACTCCTCCAGGCGCTGGCGGATGCCGCGCTGGGACAGTCAAGGGACACCGAGACCGACGTTGGCGCAGGCCAGGCCTGGTGCCGCCGGCGCCCCGGGCGCCCCGGCGGTTCCGGGGGTTCCGGGGGTTCCGGCAGCGTCCGGGATGCCCGTGGCGTCCGCGGACTTGATCGGCACGCTGGACGGCGCGGCACTGAGCAGGTTCCACCTGCGGGCGGCCCTCGTGTCCGGCATGGGCTTCTTCACCGACGCCTACGACCTGTTCGTGATCAGCGTCGCCTCCACGCTGATCACGCTGGACTGGAACCTGGGAACCGGCCAGCTCGCCCTGCTGAACGCGACCATGCTCGGCGCGGCATTCCTCGGGGCGCTGGTGTTCGGCCGGATCGCCGACCTGATCGGCCGCAAGCGCGTGTACTGGCTGGTCGCGGCGATAATGGCGGTCGCGGCCGTTGGCTCGGCGCTCGCGCCGTCGTACTGGGTGCTGATCGCGTTCCGCTTCATGCTCGGCTTCGGCGTGGGCGGCGACTACCCGGTCAGCGCGGTGCTGATGAGCGAGTACGCGAACGCGCGCGACCGCGGCAGGCTGGTCGGGCTGGTGTTCTCGACTCAGGCGCTCGGCCTCATCGTGGGCCCGCTGATCGCCCTCGGCCTGCTTGGCGCGGGCACCTCGACGGACCTGACCTGGCGGCTGCTGCTGGGGATCGGGGCCGTCCCCGCCGCAGCGGTGATCTACCTGCGGCGGAAGATGCCCGAGTCGCCGCGGTTCCAGGTTCAGGTGCTCGGCCGGGGCGCCGAGGCCGAGGCGGAGATGCACGCGCTCACCAACGGCGCGGTGCAGGCGAACGGGACGGCCGGAGAGCGGCGGCGGATGGGCCTGCGCGCGTTCCTGACTGACCGGAAGCTGCTCAAGGTCCTGGCCGGGACGGCCGGCTGCTGGTTCCTGCTCGACTACGCCTACTACGGGAACACGATTTCGACCCCGCAGATACTCGCGCTGATCTCGCCGACCGCCTCCACCATGACCACGATCGGTATCCAGCTCGGCATCTTCGTCGTCGCGGCCGTTCCCGGTTACATCCTCGGCATCGCGCGGATCGACAGGATCGGCCACCGGCGGCTCCAGCTTTCGGGCTTCGTGATGATGGCGACCTGCTTCGGCGTGCTCGCGCTCGTGCCGGGGATGACGACGCTGGTGCTGCCGTTCCTGGCCGTGTACGGGCTCAGCTACTTCTTCACCGAGTTCGGCCCCAACATGACCACCTTCGTGATGCCGAGCGAGCTGTTCCCGGTCTCGGTGCGGGCCACCGGTCACGGCATCTCGGCCGGGGTGGGCAAGTTCGGCGCGTTCATCGGCGTGTTCCTGTTCCCGATCTTGCAGACGTCGCTCGGGCTGCGCGGCACGCTGCTGCTGACCGGGGGCGTATCGGTCGCCGGGGCGCTGCTGACCCTGGTGCTCCCCGAGCCGTCAGGCCGCAGCCTGGAAGAGATCGCCGGCCACGCGCACACGCCCGCCCATGACACTGCGGGCGTGCTGGCCGCCACCGACGCCGCCTGAGCGGCGGTCAGGCGGGAGCGCCGCCGCGCCCGGCGCCTGCGCGGAACCTGCTCACGCCCGCGGTCAGGCCCGGGTCGGCCAGGCTCGCCATCCCGTGCGCGAACTCCGCCGCCATCGCCGAGTCGTGATCGAGCGAGACCGACTCGATCGCCGACATCCGGTCGTTGCGCAGGCACGCCTGCGGCAGCTCGGCCAGTTCGGCCGCCAGGCGCTCGGCGGCCGCTCGCGCGCCGCCATCCGGAACCACCCGGTTGACCAGCCCGATCTGCATCGCCTCGGTCGAGTCGACCGCGCGTCCGGTGAGGATCAGGTCCATGGCCCGGCCGAGCCCGACCAGCTTCGGCAGCCGGACGGTCCCGCCGTCGATCAGCGGCACCCCCCACCGCCGGCAGAACACTCCGAAGACGGCGCTCTCCTCCGCCACTCGCAGGTCACACCAGAGCGCGAGCTCGAGCCCGCCCGCGACGGCGTAGCCGGCCACCGCCGCGATCACCGGCTTGGACAGCCTCAGCCTGGTCGGTCCCATCGGGCCGTCACCGTCGGGCGCGGTCCTGTTCCCCGTGGCGGTCCCGACGGCCCGCAGGTCGGCACCCGCGCAGAACGTGCCGCCCGCCCCGAACAGCACGGACACGGCCGCGTCCGGATCCGCGTCGAACTCCCTGAACGCGTCGGCCAGCGCCACGGCGGTGGGCCCGTCCACCGCGTTCCGCACGTCCGGCCGGTCAAGTATGACCGTCGTGACCGGCCCCGACCGCTCGACCCGCACCGTCATCACAGCCTCCGCCAGGAAAGATCACCGGCCGAGGCCGGACTCAACCCTTGTCCCCGCTCTGGCGGACACCGCCTGAGCCGCGCCGGGCGCGTGACACACCCGCGACGGGACGCGGGGATCGCCCGCGGCCGGCGACACGGTGCGCTATCGTACCGACCACGATTCCATGATTCCACACGACTCCATGCGACTCAACGCGACTCCATGCGATTTATGCGTAATTCTTGAGTCATTCGAGTCACTTGAGTCACTCGAATCATGAGTAAATGATTAACCCGAGGCAAAATGGTGTAATAGATTACCTAGCTTGATTGAGGTAGATCCGTGACGGTTTCCAGGGCATCGAGACGGCCGGCAGTCTCGCGGATGGTCAGTGCCGCGTGCCTGGCCGCCGCCGGGATGGTGCTAGCCGGATGCGGGTCAGGGGGCGGGCCATCGACCGCCAAGCCCACCGTCGCCTCGCTGGTGAGGACGCTGAAGGCGGACTTCCGGCAGGCCAGGAGCCTGCGGATGTCCGGTCACTTGAGCGAGCATGGCCACCCGATCGCCATCGACCTGCGCATGCTGCGGTCCGGCGACATCGCGGGCACGGTCGAGATGGGTGGCGCGGTCATACGCATCGTGCGTGTCGGCAGCAAGGCGTACGCCTACGTCAGCAGGTCGTTCTTCCGCTACCTGCGCTCGGCTCGGCACGTTCCCGCCTCGGCTTGCTCGCTGATCTGCGGCCGGTACGTCAGCCTCCCTGCGGGCGCGCTCCCGAAAATCACCCTCGCGCACCTGGCCGCGATGATGGACAAGCACGTCTCGGTGCCGAAGGGCAAACTGCACATGAGCGTGACGACCTTTGCCGGCCAGCCCGCCTACGAGGTAGCCGACGCGGGCCAGGACGCCTTCTTCGCGAAGAACGGTCACCAATACCTGATCGGCTACCGCTCCACGAAGCAGCACCTGGACATAGTGCTCAGCCAGTGGAACCGCGTGCCGCCGATCAGCCCGCCTCCGGTCAGCAAGATCGTCCACGTCGGCTAGAGGCCGCCGGCCGTGGTCACCACGCGTGGGCTGACCCCGGCCGCCGCGCCAGGCTTCTCAGCCCACGCGCCAGGTGTCGCTTCCGGCGAGCAGCGATGCGAGATCGCCGTCGCCCCGCCGCTCGCGGGCCGCGTCGATCTGCGCCGTCATCGCGTCGTCGTAGGCCGGGCGCGGCACGTCCCTGAAGATCCCGATCGGCGTGTGCGCGAAGTCGACTCTGTCCAGCCTGCTCAGCGCGAACGCGTAGGACGGGTCGGCGGCATGCGCGTCGTGTGTGAGCAGCGAGCCGTCCTGCGCACCGTCGGCGGGCGCCGGCGCGACCTCCAGCGAGCCGAGCGGCCCGAACCGCAGCCCGTGCTCGCCTTCCCGGCCGAACCTGACCGGCTGCCCGTGCTCCAGCCTGATCACGTGCTCGTCCCGCGCGCCCGGCTCGGTCACCGGGGCGAACGCGTCGTCGTTGAAGATCGGGCAGTTCTGGTAGATCTCGATGAACGCGGTTCCGCGGTGGTCGGCTGCCGCGCGCAGCACGCTGGTCAGGTGCTTGCGGTCGGAGTCGATGGTCCTGGCCACGAAACTCGCCTCGGCGCCGAGCGCCAGCGACAACGGGTTGAACGGGGTGTCCAGCGACCCGAACGGCGTCGACTTGGTCACCTTGCCCTGTTCCGAGGTGGGCGAGTACTGGCCCTTGGTGAGTCCGTAGATCCGGTTGTTGAACAAGAGGATCTTGATGTTGACGTTCCGCCTGAGCGCGTGGATGAGGTGGTTGCCGCCGATCGACAGCGCGTCGCCGTCGCCGGTGATCACCCATACCGACAGGTCCTGCCTGGAGGCCGCCAGGCCGGTCGCGATCGCCGGCGCACGGCCGTGGATCGAGTGCATCCCGTAGCTGTTCACGTAGTACGGGAGCCGGGACGAGCAGCCGATGCCCGAGACGATGACGAGGTTCTCCCTCGGCACGTCGAGCTCGGGCAGGAACGACTGGAACGCGGCCAGGATGGCGTAGTCACCGCAGCCGGGACACCACCTGACCTCCTGGTCGGACTTGAACTCCTTCGTCGAGGCCTTCCGGTCCGCGTGCGGGACCAGGGTCAGCGAGGCGAGGCGGCCGGCGCCGTTGCCGGGCCCGGCGTGCCCCGTGTCGGCGTCCGCCCCGTCGTTCGGCTTAGGCATTGGAAATCACATCCTGGATCACGCCGCTCAGCTCGGCCGCACGGAACGGCAGCCCGCGTACGCGGTTGTAGGAGATCACGTCGCACAGATACCGGCCGCGCAGGATGAGCGCGAGCTGGCCGGTGTTGATCTCGGGGACGAGTACCTTGTCGTACTGCTTCAGCACGTCGCCGAGGTTGGCCGGGAACGGCGAGAGGTGCCGCAGGTGCGCCTGGGCGACACGGCCGCCGGCCAGCCGTACCCGCCTGACCGCCGCGCCGATCGAGCCGAACGTCGAGCCCCAGCCCAGCACCAGCACCCGGGCGCTGCCGTCCGGGTCGTCCACCTCGAGCGGCGGGATGTCGGCCGCGATCCCGTCGATCTTGGCCTGCCTGAGCCTGACCATCTTGTCGTGGTTGTCGGGGTCGTAGGAGATCGTTCCCGTGCCGTCGGCCTTCTCGATTCCGCCGATCCTGTGCTCCAGGCCGGGCGTCCCCGGGATCGCCCACGGCCTGGCCAGCGTCCGCGGGTCGCGCTGGAACGGCAGGAACGGCCCGCTCTCGCCGGCGGCGGGCGCCGTGGCGAACGAGAACTCGGCCCGCAGGTCGGGCAGTTCGGAGATGTCGGGGATCCGCCACGGCTCCGACCCGTTCGCCAGGTAGCCGTCGGACAGGATGATCACCGGCGTGCGGTACTTGACCGCGATCCTGGTGGCCTCCAGCGCGGTCGTGAAACAGTCGCCGGGCGTCGCCGGGGCCAGCACCACCAGCGGTGACTCTCCGTTGCGGCCGTACAGCGCCATCAGCAGGTCGGCCTGCTCGGTCTTGGTCGGCATGCCGGTGGACGGCCCGGCCCGCTGGATGTCGCAGACCACGAGCGGCAGCTCGACGGCGACGGCCAGGCCGACGGTCTCGGCCTTCAGGCACATGCCGGGACCCGAGGTGGTCGTGACCCCGAGCGCACCGCCGAACGAGGCGCCCAGCGCCGCGCCCACGCCGCTGATCTCGTCCTCGGCCTGGAACGTGCGGACGCCGAACCGCTTGTGCTTGGCCAGCTCGTGCAGGATGTCGGAGGCCGGGGTGATCGGGTAGGACCCGAGGAACACCTCGAGTCCGGCGAGCCTCGCCGCGATCACCAGGCCGTTGGCCAGCGCGGTGTTCCCGGTGATGTTGCGGTACTGGCCGGGCGGGAGGGTGGCCGGCTTGATCTCGTACTGGACCGAGAACTCCTCGGTCGTCTCGCCGTAGTTCCAGCCCGCCTGAAAGGCCGCGATATTGGCCTTCATGATCTCCGGCTTGGACGCGAACTTGGTCTCGAGGAAGCGCAGCGTCCCGTCGGCCGGCCGGTTGTAAAGCCAGCACAGCATGCCGAGCGAGAACATGTTCTTCGCCCGCTCGGCGTCCTTCTTGCTGATGTCGTAGCCCTCGAGCGCCTTGACGGTCACCGAGGTGATCGGGATCGCGTGCAGCTGGTAGCCGTCCAGCGAGCCGTCTTCGATCGGGTTGGCGTCGTAGCCGACCTTGACCAGGTTGCGCTTGGTGAACTCGTCGGTGTTGGCGATGATGTCGGCGCCGCGCGGCAGGTCGTCGATGTTGGCCTTCAGCGCGGCCGGGTTCATCGCCACGAGCACGTCCGGCGCGTCGCCGGGCGTCAGGATGTCGTGGTCGGCGAAGTGGAGCTGGAAGCTCGACACGCCGGGCAGCGTGCCGGCCGGGGCGCGGATCTCGGCCGGGAAGTTCGGGAGCGTCGACAGGTCGTTCCCGAACGTCGCCGTCTCCTGGGTGAACCTGTCTCCGGCGAGTTGCATCCCGTCACCGGAGTCACCAGCGAACCTGATGATCACCCGGTCCAGCTGCTGGACTTGCTTGGTCACAGTGGAGTGCCCCCTCTGTGTTTCTCAGTCTAGGTGCGCCGAAGCCCCGCCGCGCGGTGCAGTGTGGTGACGGCGTATCCGCTCAGGCGCGGCACCCGGGCTGGCGTTGCGCGTGTTATTTGTGAACAGCTGTCTACATTCCCACTCACGACAACGCGCCGCGGGCGTTTTCTAGTCCATCTGTCACCGGCCGGGTAGCCACTGCCGGCCGGTTTTCCCGGTGTCGTTTCGAAGGCCCGCCGCGAAGCGGGCGGGGGCGTGCACCTGGCTGCATCCTATTACCCGCCCGCACCGGATTGAGCGACCACCGCCACCTGCGGCGGGCGGCGTCGCAGGCACCGGCTAGCTCGTCCCGGGCACCGGCGAGCTCGTCCCGGGCACCGGCGAGCTCACTGAGGCGAGCTCACTGACTAGCTCACTGACCGTAGTGTTACGACTCGACGTCGATTACGCAGCGTGTCAACCGGTTGACGCTGCGGCGCGTCATACTCGCGTCATCCGAGTTTCCCCAAAAGGAGGACGCGGTCTCATGACTACTCTCGCTCAGGGGCAGGCAGCCAGCGCGGGCATCGCGACACCGAGCCCGCTGTGCATCCGTCCCCGGCCGCGCGCGGCCGGGGCGGACTCCGGGCGAGCGACGGCCAGGGCAGTTCTCGACGACGCGCTGCGCGGGATCGAGCTGACCGCCATCGACCGCCGGTTCGTGTCCAGGCTCAGTCAGTGGGACAAGCGGAGCGCGACGACGGTGGCGGCGCTGATCGCGCGCGCCAGGCAGGCCGGCCGGGGCGAGGCCCAGGGCGAAGCCCAGGCGGCGGAGGCCCAGACTCGGCAGGCCCAGACTGGGCAGGCCCAGACTCGGGGCGCACTGACACCCGGGCAGCTCGAGACCGTGCTCGCGGCGCTGACGGACGCCTTCGCCTACCGGACCTGCGGCGCGTCCGCGGCCGGCTGCTGGGACTGCGCGAGCTGGGCCAGCGGACTGTGCGCCGAGCACGCCAAGGATGCCGATCGGGCGCAAGCCTTCGCCGAGCTGGCGGCCGCGCTGTCCGGCCCGGTCACG
>DASPZH010000437.1:0-7774 GCA_035636335.1 Streptosporangiaceae bacterium | reverse complement strand
CAAGGAGGACGCCATGGTGACGGCTACTGGGCAGCTTCCCTACCCGGTGCAGTTCGCGGTCGACTACCCGGACCGGCCACTGAACCGGCTGACCACATTCTTCAGGATCATCGTCGTCATACCGATCTGGATCGTGCTTCTCATGGTCTCGGGCCAGACCTGGGGCTCGTCGGACGGCAGGTACGTCGCTGCCGGCGCCGGCGGGGTACTGTTCCTCGGTCCGCTGGTCATGATCCTGTTCCGGCTCAAGTACCCGAGGTGGTGGTTCGACTGGAACCTGGAGCTGCAGCGGTTCAGCAACCGGGTCGGGATCTACATCGCGCTCATGGACGACGCGTACCCGTCGACCGACGAGCACCAGTCGGTGCACCTGGACTACCAGTACCCGCACGTACCCGCGGAACTGAACAGGTTCCTGCCGCTGGTGAAATGGTTCCTCGCGATCCCGCACTACGTCGTGCTGGTCTTCCTCGACATCGGCGCGTTCTTCGCGGTCATCGTGGCCTGGTTCGCGATCTTGTTTACCGGCCGCTATCCCAGGGGGATCTTCGACTACGTGGAGGGCGTGATCCGCTGGCACAACCGGGTCGCCGGCTACATGTTCGTCCTGATCACCGACCGGTATCCGCCGTTCAGGCTGCGGCCTTGAGGCCGGGCGGGGGCCGCGCGCGGTGATCGTGGTGCTGGCCGGGGTGTCGGGGAGCGGCAAGACCACGGTCGGCGAGGTGCTCGCGGGCCGGCTCGGCTGGCCGTTCACCGACGGCGACCTGCTGCACCCGGCCGCGAACATCGCCAAGATGGCCAGCGGCGAACCGCTGACCGACGAGGACCGGATGCCGTGGCTGATGGCGGTCGCCGCGCGGATGGACGACTGGATCGGGGCCGGCCAGCCGGCGCTGCTGGCATGCTCGGCGCTGAAGCGCCGCTACCGGGCGATGCTGCTCGGCGGCCGGCCCGCCGCCAGGATCGCGTTCCTGGAGATCGACAGGGATGTCGCCGCGCGGCGGCTGGCTGGCCGTCACGGCCACTTCTTCCGGCCCGACCTGCTCGACAGCCAGTTCGCCGACCTCGAGCCGCCGGGCACCGACGAGAGGGGCGTGGTGGCCGTGCCGGTCGGCGACCGGCCCGAGCAGACGGCCGCCGAGGTCATCCGCCGGCTGGAGCTGCCCGGGGCGGTCGCGGCCGCCCCGGGCCAGGGGCGCGCGAGTCCGCCCGGCCAGGATGCCGCCGGGCCCGGGCATGTTTGAGCAGGCCGCCGGGCTGGCCGTGGTCGCCGCCTGCTACCCGCCCGCGATGCTGATCGCCGCGCTGTACCTGGCGTCGGTCCGCCCCGGCCGGATGGCGGCTCTGTACGTGATCGGCGGCGCGGTCATCGTGTCGGTGGTGGGCACTGCCGCCCTGCTGGCCATCAGGGACGCCGGGCTGAGCCTTCACAGCCAGCACCACACCAGATACGGCTTGCGCCTGGCACTCGGAGTGGTCGCGCTGGTCGCGGCCGTGCTCATCTACCGCCGCAGGCCGAAACGGCCCGATCCCGCGAATCCGGGGAAGCCGGGGAATCCGGGGATTCCGGGGAAGCCGAAAGGGCGCCGCCTGGTCGACAAGCTGTCCGCCGACCCGACGCCGAGGACCGCGTTCATCGTCGGGGTCGTCATGTTCGGCCCGTCGCTGACCTTCATCGCGGCGGTTCAGGTGGTCGCCACCGCGAAGGCTAGCGTGGCGGCGACGGTCGGAGCGATGGTCATGATCATCGTGATAACGCTGGCGTTCGCCTGGATCCCGCTGGTGGCCTACCTGATCGCGCCGGAGTTCACCGCCCGCAAGCTCGGGGCGTTCGAGGGCTGGGTGCGCCGCCACGGCAAGACCATCGGCGTCGGCGCGGTCGCCCTGGTCGGGATCCTTCTCGTCGCCCAGGGCATCACCGGCCTGGTCTAGCTAACTGACCCTGATGCCCGGCACCGTCGCCGGGCGGCTGGCTGACCCGACGCCCGTCTCCTCCCGGAGCCCCGCCCGAGATGGCCGGCGCATGCATTTGCCGGCCGAACCGGAGGAACGCGGTCAGCGCGACGATGACGACGGCGATGCCGATGCCGAGGTAGAAGACCCCGATCTCATCGTGAGTCTCCACGGCCACATCCACGAACGTGATCGCGGCGACGAGGATGAGCATCGACACGACCCTGGCCTTGAGATCCTCCAGGTCGCGCATCGTCAGCCAGCTCGGCAGCCGGAACCGGCTCCCCGAGGGCTTGCCGCCGATGAACAGCGAGTAGAAGCCGTAGGCGGCGATCATCAGCGTGGCGCCGACCAGGTAGCTGTCCATGACGACCAGGAACCGGCCGAGGATGCCGCCGATCTTCTCGGTCTCGGTCTCGCGGGCGACATCGGACAGGGTCGTGATGAAGATGAGGCAGCCATAGGCAAAGGACCCGGCCGCGTCCACGAGGAGAAACACGACCGGTATCACGATGATCAGCCTGGACGCCTCGAGCACGTTCTCGAACCGCCGCCGGATCACCGGAACCGCATACACCTCGCCCGGGGTAGCGTGCTCCGCCGCGGCAGACGAACGTCCGGCGGGTTCCCCCGGGTTGCCGCTCACATCGCACCCTTACCCACCCGGCCCGCCTGGCACGCCGCCGCCTGGCACGCCGCCGCCTGGCGCGAGACCGGCAACTTCGCCGCGCACCGGGTGGCCGACGGATACGACAGCGCCCCCGGGAGCGTCTGCTCGCGAGGGCGTGCCAGGGCCGGTGTGAGGTCGCCTCTCGGCGAAAGGCTCGACGCGGCTCCAGCCGGACGGTAGTCCGCGAAGGCAGTGGGTTAGGCCCGGGGGACACAACACACCGACGCGGGCTTGTAACGCGGCGCCGCGTGCGGGTATTCCGCCTGAGCCGGCGGTTCCGCGGCGAGCGCCGCGGCGGGATGTCACGGCCGGATCACCGGTGTCCCGGTGTATCCCGCTCGGGGCTACCCTGTGGATTGAGGTCTGGTTGCGTACGAGGAGCGGCCCAGGGTGGTTGCGAATGTGTCGGCTATCGGCTGCATAGGCGTTGTGACCGTAGCCACGCGTGGCCAGGCAGGACCCGGCGAGGTGCTCGTCAGGATCCGCGGCGGCACGGAAGCGTTCATCGCCTGGTCGCCCGACCCGCTGCCCAAGGGAACGACCGTGCTCGTCATCGAGGAGCGCGGCACCCGCACCGTCGACGTGAGCGCCTGGACCGACCCGCTCGACTCCGGCCAAGCCGGACCCTGACTGGCGGCAGATCGCCGCACGTCGGCCGCACCCAAGTGGAGATGACAAAATGCTCGGCTACCGTGTTCCGAGGCCCGACGAGGCCATGCTGATATCTGGCGGTAAGTACGGAAAGAGCGGGGCGCCATTCCGGGTCGTGACCGGTCACGGCGCCCTCGTGCTCCCGTTCGTCAGGAAGGCCAACTTCCTCACCCTGGCGATGTGCGAGTCCGAGGTCACCGAGACTTGCGTCACGAAGCAGGGCATCGCGCTGAACGTCCGCGCCGTCATCGCCTTCAAGGTCGGCAACGACGAGGAGAGCGTCGTCAACGCCGGCCAGCGGTTCCTGTCCGACCAGGACCAGATGTCCACCCTGACCGGCCGGATCTTCTCCGGTCACCTCCGCTCGATCATCGGCTCGATGACGGTCGAGGAGATCGTCACCGAGCGGCAGAAGCTGGCCACCGAGGTGCTCGACGGATCCAAGGCCGAGATGGCCAAGATCGGCCTGACCGTCGACTCGCTGCAGATCCAGTCCATCGACGACATGAACACCGGCTACATCGACGCGATGGCGGCGCCGCACAACGCGGCGATCCAGCGGCAGGCGCAGATCGCCCAGGCCCAGGCGAACCAGGCCTCGGCCGAGGCGCAGCAGCAGTCGCAGCGTGCGCAGGCCGAGTACGCCAGGCAGACTTCCGTCGTCCAGGCGCAGTACAAGGCCGAGGTGGACAAGGCGCAGTCCCAGGCGGCCCAGGCTGGCCCGCTGGCCCAGGCACAGGCCCAGATGGAGGTGCTCTCCGCGCAGGCCGACCTGGCCAGGCGCCAGTCCGAGCTGCGCGAGCGGCAGCTCGTCGCGGAGGTGATCAAGCCGGCCGAAGCCGAGGCCGAGAAGGTGCAGATCCTCGCCAGGGCGGACGCGCTGCGAGTCACCATGCAGGCTGAGGCCGCCGCCTCGCACAACAGGGTCGCCCTCGACCGGATGTTGATCGAGCAGCTCCCGCAGATCGTCAAGGAGGCCGCGGCCGGACTGGCCGGATCCAACCTGAGCGTGCTGAACGGAGCGGACGGCCTGAGCGAGATAGCCGCCGGCCTCGTTGCGCAGGGACTGACGATTCTCGACTCGGTCAAGAAGGGCCTGAACGGCGAGAGCGAGAGCGTGGCCGTCAGGTCCGTGCCGATGGCGAGCCCGAACGGCGGCGAGCCGGGCGGCGAGCCGGGCGCCTGACGGGCGCCGCCCCGTGACCGGCGGGCCGGGTGTCAGTCCGGTCCGGCGGCGGCCTCCGGTCCGGGCGTCAGTCCGGTACGCCGGCGGCGGCCCTCCGGTCCGGGCACGCCGAGCACGGCAAGCGCCTGGTCGCGATCGCGGCACGCGCGGAGCGCGACGATGCGGCCGTCCCTGATCGTTAACACGTCGAAGTTCAGGTCACCGGTCTGCCGTGCCCTGAACTGGTCGGCGCCGGGCGTGCGGATCGTGACCAGTACCTTGTCGTCGTGGCCGATGATCTCCTCGATCCGGGACTTCAGGCCGCGCTGCGCCTGCCGCCTGAGGCCGACCTCAAGCTGGTCGCGGCCGTGGCAGGTCTGCGGGTGAGGGTCGGGGAACGCGGGATCGAGGTAGGTCCAGTCCAGGTCGGGATCGACCAGCTCGAGCATCGCGGCGACATCGCCGCTGGCGTAGGCCTCGTACGCGGTGCGGATCAGGTTCTCGTTCGCGGTCGGCATCACGTGCTCCTGGTTCTGGGCGACGATCCCCGGCCCCACCTTGCCTGGTCACCGCCGCGGTCGGCAAGCCAGTTGAGGTTGCGCCCCCGGGCTCGGATACTTGGCCCGTGCACCCGACCGAGAGCGCCGTGGTCGTGCGGATACCCGAAGCCGAGGGCGTGGTCGGCCGCTTCAGGGCGGACCTGGACCTCGCGGCCCCGCTCGGCGTCCCCGCGCACGTGACCGTGATCTCGCCGTTCGTGGCGCCGGCTGCCCGCCGTACGGCGGGGCGCATCCGGACCGGGTGCCTCACCTGACCATAGGGACCGATCGCCCGGCCGAGGTGCTCCAGTCGGCCGCGCGGGCGGTCGAGCCTGGCCTGCCGATCACGGCGAGCGTGACCGCGGCCACGCTGATGCAGGGATCGACCGAGCCCGGTTCGTGGCGCACCGTCGCGGAACTGCCGCTCGCTCCCGCGCCGCTGTAAGCAGGACGCGGTCATCGGCCGAAGCGGTGCGTAAGGGTTGCGCCCGGTCTACGCGCCGCCGGGCCGGACCTCGGCGCGGCGGCGGACGGGGTCGGCGAGCGCCGCGGCGAGCTGGTCGAGCGCCTGCACCGTGTGCCCGCTCACCACGGCGTCGCAGTGCGGCCACGCGGCCGCCATGCCGGCGGCTAGCGGCTGGTAGGCGGTGCTCTTGGTCCGCGGGTTCACCCACACGATCCGGAACGCGACCAGCGACAGCCGTTCCATCTCGCGCCGGACGAGCTCGGGGTCGCCCGTCTCCCAGCCGTCGGAGATGATCACGACCACCGCGCCGCGCGCCATCCCGCGGCGACCGTAGTGGTCGTTGAAGTCCTTGATCGCAGCGCCGATCTTGGTCCCGCCGAGCCAGTCGGGGGCCGCCTGTCCCGCGCGCTGCACGGCCAGTCCCGGTAGCGTTCTGCCCATCACCGGGGTCAGCCGGGTCAGCCGGGTCGCGAACGTGAACACCTCGGCGCCCGCCCCGCCGGCGGCGCAGTACAGCAACTGGATCATCGCGCGCGCGTAGGGTTCCATCGAGCCGGAGATGTCGCAGAGCACGACCAGGCGGCGGGGCCGGCGGGCCGGGGTCCGCCCGATCAGCCGGAACGCGTGCCCGCCCGTGCGCCTGGCCTGCCGCAAGGTCGCGCGCATGTCGGTGCGCCGGCCGCCAGTCCTGCGCCGCTGCCGGCGCGACAGCCGGTCAGGCACGGCGAGCGTCAGCGCGCGCATCAGCGTCGCTACCGAGATCAGTTCGTCCTCGGACAGATCGGCGAAGTCCTTGGTCGCCAGCCGCTCCGCGCTCGTGCCGAGGAAGCGGTTCTCCGCCTCCGGGTCGCTGTCCGCATCGGCGGGCGCCTCGCCGTCCGAGTCGGCGGTCCGGCTCTCCGTGACGCCGGCGGCGTGCTGCTGAGCCGCCTTGGCCGCGCTGGCGAGCAGGTGCTCAGGCGCGAAGTCCGGCAAGCCTCCGAGCCCTTCGGGGCCGGGCGGCGCGGCGGCCCCGTCGTCGGCCAGGCCGCCGAATACCTGGTCGAAGACCGCACGCATGATCAGGGCATGGTCCTTGCTCGCCACCAGCGTCGCGAGCGCGCACTGGTAGAGCGCGCGCGGCGTGGCCGGGCGCGCGACCGTGACCGCCGCGGCGAACCGCTCGCACCGGCCGGGCCCGACCGGAAGGCCGGCCTCCCGCAACGCGGCGCCGAACCGGGCGCTGACCTCCGCCAGGTCGCTCGCCGAGTTCCCCGTGCTGCCCGTGCTGCCCGTGCTGCCCGTGCTGCCTGAGTTCCCCGTACTGGCCGGGCTGCCGGTGTTGGCCGGGCTCACGGTCCGGTCAGCCATCCCGACCGGCGAGCGCCGCGAAGCCGGCCCGACGCACGGTCCCGAGATCCTCGGAGTACTTGAGCACGGCGCCCGCCGTGCGCTCGGCCGACGCCGCGTCCAGCTCCCCGGCGCCGAGCACATGCAACGCGTTCGCCCAGCTTATTGCCTCGGCGATGCCGGGCGGCTTGGCCAGGTCGAAGTGGCGCAGCCGCGCGACCCCCGCCGCCACCTGCTCGGTCAGCGACTCCGCCGCCTCCGGCACGCGGCGCCTGACGATCGCCGCCACCCGCGCGGTATCCGGGTAGTCGATCCAGTGGTAAAGGCAGCGGCGCTTCAGCGCGTCGTGCAGGTCACGCGTCCGGTTGGAGGTCAAGACGACGATCGGCGGGTACGCGGCCCGCCTCGTCCCCAGCTCGGGGATCGTCACCGCGGCCTCAGCCAGCAGCTCGAACAGGAACGCCTCGAACTCGTCATCGCCCCGGTCGACCTCGTCGATCAGCAGTACGGCCGGGCGCGGCCCCGGATGGTCGAGCGCGGCCAGCAGCGGCCGCTCGAGCAGGTACTCGTCGCTGAACAGGTCGGCCTCGCGCGGCGTCTCGCCTCGTGCCTCGGCGAGCCGGATGGCGAGGAGTTGCCGCGGATAGTTCCACTCGTAAAGCGCCTCCGCCGAGGTCAGGCCCTCGTAGCACTGCAACCTGATCAGCGGCGTGTCCAGCACGCTGGCCAGCGCCTTCGCGGCCTCGGTCTTGCCGACGCCCGGCTCGCCCTCGAGCAGGATCGGCTGGCCCATTCGCGCGGCGAGGAACAGCGCCGTGCCGAGCGGCTCATCGGCCAGGTAACTCGCATCGTCCAGCGCGGTGAGCAGCGCGGCGACGTCGGGAAGCTGCTCGGCAAGGTCGCTCATCCGTGCGCCGGCTCCTTCTTGTTCGACAACGAAGGACACCCGTCCATGATGCGCCAAGCGGACAACTGCTCGGCACGCGGCACTGTACCTG
>DASPZH010000436.1:0-18453 GCA_035636335.1 Streptosporangiaceae bacterium | reverse complement strand
ACCGGGCGCGGTCCGAGAGGTTCGATGTCCTCTATCCGGTCCCAGAAGATGTCGCTCGTGGCTGCCGCCTCGAGAACCGGTGAGTTCAGCGCGGCCGCGCAGCGCAGCGGCCGCTCCGCCTTGACCAGGTCCCACACCTCGACGGGCAGGGTGTCGGCATTGGTGTTCGCGGCCCTGTCCTCGATCGCGGCGAGCAACTGGCGGGCCGCCTCGCCCCGGCGGCCATGCACGCCCACGTCGCGGCAGAACGCGCGCAGGCTGGGCCCGTCGGCGATGATCACATGGTAGGAGGGCCTGGACCCGGCCTTGCTGACCGGCCGGATTCGCGCGACGATTCCCAGCCTGGCCAGCAGGCGCGCAACGCCGTCAGCCAGCTCACGGCTCGACGAGGAGTAGTAGGCCTTCGGGGTTGACTTGCCCGCCGGGTTCCAGATGCACCCGTCGGTAGCCCAGAGGTGACGCAGGAACACCGCTATCTCGTCGTCATCGCCGGCGTACAAGGCATCGGGAATGCGCTTCTCGTATGACCGCAGGTTCTCGATGCCCAGTTCACGGAACCAGACGTGCAGCGGGTTGCGGCGCCCGTGCGTACAGCGGTATGGCGCAGGCAGATAACTATGCCACCATGCCTTCTGCGCCACTCGCCGGGGCGTGATGCCGAACTCGGCGGCTGCCGCGCTCTCGACGAAGTCGAGGTTGGCCTCGTCGTTCGAGGTGTAGCGGACTGGCTGGCCGCGCAGGACGCAGCCATCTCCGATGAGGTGAGCCAGCAGGCCGAGCCGATTGTCGGTCCAGCCGAGGCCCGCGCCGATGGGCGCCGGTGCTCGGCGGGGTATGGCGATCCTGTCCCCTGCGCCCAGCTCCTCCAGCGGGCGCCAGCCGGCGAAGGTGAGGAACGGGTGATTACCTGAGGCCTTGACCTCGCGCCCTGACGCGAGCTTGAGGCGGTAGACCTCCTTAACCCCGGACGGGAAGACCTTCGTCACGGGAGCGGCAACCATGCGGTGCTGCTCGTCGAGTGACCAGACGCTCACGGCGTCGTCACCGTTGTCGAGCAGATCCTGCATCGTGACCGGCGCCCCGGTGTCGGCGCGCAGCAACGTCGTGTCGGCGGTCAGGCAGCCGCTTTCCCGCAGATCTGACAGCATCGGCCGCTTATCTTGCCGCTGCTCGGGACCGCGGTTGAGCTGCGCCACGGCGATCACGGGGACGTTGAGCTCCTTGGCCAGCAGCTTCAGCGACCGTGACAGCTCGGAGACCTCCTGCTGGCGGTTCTCCACCCGTTTCGGCGAGGTCATGAGCTGCAGGTAGTCGATGATCACCAAGCGCAGGTCGTGCTGCTGCTTGAGGCGGCGGCACTTGGCCCGGATCTCCATCATCGACATGTTCGGCGAGTCGTCGATGAACAGCGGCGCGTGGGCGACCTCGCTCATCCGCCGCGCCAGCCTGGTCCAGTCGTCATCGCTCATCTGCCCGGTCCGCATGGAGTGGAGCGCGATCCGCGCTTCTGCGGACAACAGTCGCATGGTGATTTCGTTGCGGCTCATCTCAAGACTGAAGATCACCGACGCCTGCCCGTGCTTGATCGACGCCGCCCGCGCAAGGTCGAGCGCCAGGGTCGAGTTGTGGGTCGGAATCATGTTCCGTCCCGCGAGGTAAAGCTGGTCGGCCGAATCGACCTGGACACATCTGACCGGCACGGAAGGCACCGGCCGCACCGCCACGATGCCGCGCCACCCGGTCCGTTGCGGGTTATGCCGGAGCCTCTCCTTGTGGGCCGCCTGCTTACGCGACAGCTTGAACACGGTATCGGTGGTGGTGAAGTTGACGATGTAGCTCCTCGACGAGTCCGGGGATCTGCCGTTAACTGGCTTGGTCGCCATCGAGCATCGGTAACCCAGGCTCTGCACTAGCTCCCGCACGCCATGGGCAAGCTCCCGGCTGGTGACCGCGAGCTGCGCCGAACCCGTATTGCCAACCGTCCCGCCTGTGTCGAGGATTCCGGCCAGCAGTTCGCGCCGCTGCGACTCGGACGCACGCAGGTAGGCAAGCGGGATGTGCCTGTTGCCGAGCAAACCAAGCCCGCGCAGGCGAGCCTGCACCGTGCCATGCGTGCGGTCGGCGAACGCAAGGCGGTGCAGACACCGATCTGCCTGCGGGAGAACGTCGAGTCCGGAGGCCTCAATGTGCATCACAAGCTCCGGCTCAGGAGCTGTAATCCTGGCTCCAGCCGAGTGACCGTCGCCCAGCCAGCAGCCAAGGGCGTACGGCGGGATCGGCAGATCGGCCTCGGGCAACTGAAGCGGCGCGGAGGGCGCGACGGCGTGGTTCGGCCGGGCATCGGCGGTCGCGCAGCGTAGCGTCGCGGCGATCTGCTCGGTCGTCACGATCGCGGGTGGCACGGGATTCGCGTAATTCCGCCGACCGCCCCGTAGCTGCGCGTCATAACGCCGGGCCGCCCTGGTCCAGGTCAGCCACTGATGCTGGCCGTCGGCGACGATGGCTTCTCCGTCGGAGAACTCCACCTCGTAGCACGGCCGCCCGTGCATGACATCCGTGGCGGCAACCACCGCCACCGGGCGGCCGTCGGCACCCAGGAGCTGGTCTCCGACCGCGACCTCGCCCATGGTCGTCCAGCCATTCGGGGTCGCCAGCGGAGTATCCAGCGCGAGCGCCTTCCCCAGGGCCGGCCTGGCCGCGATGACGATCATCTGGCCGGGGTGCAGGCCGTTGGTCAGCGCGTCCAGGTCGGCGAAGCCGGTCGGCACGCCGGTCATCGCGCCGCCGCGGCTGCCGATCGCCTCGATCTCGACCAGCGCGTCGGGCATGATCTCCGACAGCGGCAGGTAGTCGTCGCTGACCCGGCGCTCGGTCACGCCGTAAACCTCGGCCTGGGCGCGGTCGACGAGCTCGTCGGCGTCGGCGTCCCCGGTGTAGCCGAGCTGCACGATCCTGGTCCCGACCTCCACCAGGCGGCGCAGGATCGCCCGCTCCCGCACGATCCGCGCGTAGTACCCGGCGTTGGCCGCGGTCGGGACCGACGCGATCAGCGTGTGCAGGTACGGAGCGCCGCCGACCTTGCCGATATCGCCGCGCTTGGTCAACTCGGCCGCGACGGTGACCGCGTCCGCAGGCTCCCCCCGGCCGTACAGGTCGAGAATGGTCTCGTGGACGATCTGGTGAGCGGGCCGGTAGTGGTCGGCGGCCCTGATGACCTCAAGGACGTCCGCGATCGCGTCCTTGGACAGCATCATCCCGCCGAGCACGCACTGCTCGGCGGCGATGTCGTGCGGCGGCGTACGCTCGAAGTCCTCGCGCGGCGCCAGCTCCGCAACGCTCACCAGGCTCCACCCCCTAATTTTTTTGCTGTGTCAAGCCTGCGGCGACCGCGGGCCCGCCGGCGCGGCCGGACCGCCGGGCTGCCGGTCGCCGGGCCGCTGGGGGCGGTCCCGCTAGGTCCGTTCTACCTAATGGTTCTGACAGTGTTCTGCGAACGGCTCGCGCGCGTCCAATCGGGCTGTGCACAGGACTGTGGACAGCCTGTGCAGACACGCCGCTGGCCCTGTGCGTGACCTGGGGGTGACGCTGTGGAAGTCATCGCTGATCCTTGGGGACATGCCCTTTTACCTGCAACAACTCTCTCCACCGGCTGTGTGCGGAAGAAAAGTCTCGCGCTCGGGATACCGCCGTGCGCCGCCGGAGTTATCCACACGCCGCGAGCGGCGTCCGGTGGTCAGTGGCACGGCTGTCGCGGAGTTGGAACGGGCCGCCGCGGACGGTCATCGAGCCGGGCCGCGAAGGGCCGGCCCGATGTGCGAGAAACCACGCGGGGCGACCGCCGACTCACGTAGCATTCGATTATGTGTTCGACGTCAGTGCAGCGTATCGCCGAGTTCGGCCAGGCCATCGACGACCTGGCCGCCGACGCCAGGACCGCCTACGGGGCCAGGCGCCGAGGCGCGCTTCCGGGCGGGTCTGACCAGGCAAGCCCGCGCGAGGCGGCGGCGCCCGCGACCGCTCCGCGCGCGCCCGCTCCGCGCGCGCCCGCTCCGGCGGCGCCCGGAGCCGGGTCGACTGGGGCTGGGCCGGGCCGGGAGGCGGCCAGCGAGGCAGACGAGGCGGACCGGGTGGTCATCCGGCTCGCCGAACTCTGGGGCCAGCTTGCCAGTCTGGATCCGGAGGTCGCCAGGAGACTCGCCGGCTACGAGGTGTGACCGGTGCCGCCGGCTGCGGGAGTAAGCCGGCGGCGGCACGGGGTGAGCCGGCGGCGAGTCAGCCGGCGGCGACCTCGATCTCGAGGGTCGCGCTCACCTCGGGATGCAGCCGCACCGCAACCTGGTGCGCTCCGACCGTCTTGATCGGATTACCGACCTCGATCTTGCGCCGGTCGAGTTCCGGACCGCCCGCGGCCTTGACCGCGGCGGCGATGTCGGCGGTCGAGATCGAGCCGAACAGCCGGCCGCCGCTGCCGGCCCTCGTCTGCATCCGCACGTGCAATCCGGCGAGGCGCCCGGCCGCCGCCTTGGCGTCGTCGACACTGCGGATCTCGCGAGCGGCACGCGCGCGCTTGATCAGTTCGATCTGCTTCTCGGCGCCGCGGCTCCAGCGCATCGCCAGACCCCGTGGCACCAGGTAGTTCCTTCCGTACCCGCCCGCGACCTCAACCACGTCGCCGGGGGCACCCAGGCCGGAGACCTCCTGGGTGAGGATGAGCTTCATCGGCGAACCGCTCATCGTGTCCTAACCTCCCTCGGCCTCAGCGAGCCGTGCTCGTGTACGGGAGCAGCGCCATCTCGCGGGCGTTCTTGATCGCCGTCGCGACGTCGCGCTGGTGCCGTGTGCAGTTGCCAGAAACCCGGCGCGCCCTGATCTTGCCGCGGTCGGAAATGAACTTGCGCAGCATGCCGGTGTCCTTGTAATCCACCCGCGCCACCTTTTCCTGGCAGAACAGGCAGACCTTCTTCTTGGGCTTGCGGATCGGTGGCTTGGCCATCGTGGTGCTCCTCAGCAGAGCCCCGCCTGCGGCGGGGATGGTCGGTCCCCGCTAGTCGCGGGGATGTAGCTGGTTCCGCTGGCTTGTCAGCGGAGATGAGATCTGTCGTAGCTTCAGTTGCCGGCCCGGCGCCGGTCGTGCCGCCGGCCGGCGAGTACCGGCTGGCCGGCTAGAACGGCGGCTCGTCGCTGAAGCCGCTGTCGGCCGGCTCCGATGACCACGGGTCGTCGGCCGCGCGACCGCCGCCTCCTCCTCCGCCGCCTCCGCTGCTACCGCCGCTACCGCCGCTACCGCCGCCGCCGCCGTACCCGCCCTGCGAACTCGATACGCCCTGGCCACCCGTGGCCCGGCTCGACCTGACGACCTTGGCCGAGGCGTTCCGCAGCGACGGGCCTACCTCGTCGACCTCGATCTCGTAGACGGTGCGCTTCTCGCCTTCCTTGGTCTCGTACGACCGCTGCCGCAGCCGGCCGGAGACGATGACCCGCATGCCCCGCTGCAGGCTTTCGGCCACGTTCTCGGCGGCCTGGCGCCAGACATTGCAGGAAAGGAACAGCGAGTCGCCGTCCTTCCACTCGTTGGTGTTCTTGTCGAGGAACCGGGGCGTGGACGCCACGCGGAAGCTGGCGACGGCCTGTCCGGTCGGGGTGTAGCGGAGTTGCGGGTCATCGACGAGGTTGCCGATGATCGTGATCTGGGTGTCGCCTGCCATCGGGTACTCCCGGTCGGTCGGGGCTGTCGGTCTCGGGGCTGTCGGTCTCGGGCTGGCGCGTCCGCGCCGGCGATCTTAGTGCAGGTCCGGCCGCAGGATCTTGGTCCGCAGCACGGCCTCGTTGAGGTTGAGCTGGCGGTCGAGTTCCTTGACGGTGTCCGGCTCGGCTATCAGGTCAACGACGGTGTAGATGCCCTCTGACTTCTTGTCGATCTCATAGGCAAGCCGTCGGCGGCCCCAGACATCGACCTTGTCGACGGTGCCCCCGGCCGTGGTGACGACCGTGAGGAACTGGTCGAGCGAGGGCTGGACGGTGCGCTCTTCGAGCGAGGGATCGAGGATGATCATCATCTCGTAACGGCGCATAAGCTACCGTGCCTCCTTCGGACTCAGCGGTCACGGTCTCTCCGTGACAGGAGGAACTGCGCACGTAGTCAAACCAGCGCAGGCCAGTAAGCGTACCAGGCGGGGCCGACAGCGCCGGACGCTTCACAGCATGCCGATCGGGGCAGACACTGTACTGAACGAAGGCAGCCGGGCAGTCCGCCCGCGCGGTGCTAGCGGTGCTAGCGGTGCGCCAGGCTAGCGGTGCGCCAGGCCGGCCCGGACGGTCACTGTGTCCCCGGAGGTGAACGCACGTGTCACAGGCCCCAGCCAGGCCTCGCCCGCGCGCACGCCAGTTGATCTTGAAAACCGATGGCATGCGTCACTCCCTGCTCAATGCCGCCGCCGCCTACACAGTTCTCGCCGGCACGGCGTCCCTCGTGCTCGGCCTGCTCAGCATCCAGCACATCGCCGGGACCATCCTGGGCGTGACCGGCATGCTGATCGGCCTCGTCGCCCAGATGATGTCGGCGACCAGGCCCGAGCGGATGGTGATCGTGTTCGGCATTGTCGTGTCGTTCGTCGGGATGGCGCTCGGGTTCGGCCACGGCGGGTTCACGTAGGACGGTCCCCGCCCGGCTGGATAGGCTCGTGGGATGCCTATCATCGGTGCGCACCTGCATGACGGCGACCCGCTCGCGCTGGCGACCAGCATCGGCGCGAACGCCGTCCAGTTCTTTCTCGGCGACCCGCAGGACTGGAAGGCGCCCGCGTTTCCCGGCGGCCGCGAGCCTGCGCAGGTGCGTTCGGACTTCGAGGCGGCGCGCGTGGCGGCCTACGTTCACGCGCCCTACGTGATCAACGTCGCCTCGCCCAATAACCGGATCAGGATTCCCAGCCGCAAGATCCTCGAGCAGCAACTCAAGGCCGCCGCCTCGATCGGCGCGGCCGGCCTGATCGTGCACGGCGGGCATGTCACCGCCGGCACCGACCCGGCCGAGGGCTACGTGAGCTGGCGCAAGGCGATCGAGCGCATCGACCGGCCGGTGCCGATGCTGATCGAGAACACCGCGGGCGGCGACGGCGCGATGGCGCGCAGCCTGGACAACCTGGCCAGGCTCTGGGACGCGGTCGGCGGCGCCGCCGGCGGCGAGGTCGGCTTCTGCCTCGACACCTGCCACGCCAACTCGGCCGGGGAGGACCTGGCCGGGATCGTGGACCGGATCAAGGCCATCACCGGCCGCATCGACCTGGTGCACTGCAACAACTCGCGCGACGAGTTCGGCTCGAGCCGGGACCGGCATGCCAACCTCGAGTCCGGCACGATCGACCCCGCGCTGCTCGTGGACGTCGTCCAGGCCGCGGGCGCCCCGGTCATCTGCGAGACGCCCGACGCCCCGGCCGACGTCCGCTGGCTCCGCGCCCGGCTCGCCAGCTAGATCGCCGGCCGCGCTAGGCCAGGCCCGTGGTGGTCACCGCCCAGCCGGGCTTGCTGGACAGCGGTTGCGGCAGCATCGCCGCGGTGGTCAGGCTCGGCGTACCGGTGGCCGACTTCTGGGTGGGTGCCTGAGCCGGCTGGGCCGGGAGCCCGGCCGTCGTGCTCGGGCTCGGGCTCGGGGTCAGGGTCGGGCTCGGCGACATCGACGGACTGGGACTCGGGAATCCCGTCGGGCTGGGGCTCGGGCTGGGGCTTATGCACGGCGGACCGATGATGATCGCGTGCTTCCCGTGACCATGACCGGGAGGACCGGGCCCGCCTCCGGAGGACGGCTTGCACTTCGGCTTCGGGAGCGGCTTCGCCTGGATCCACTTCTGGAAGCCGTTGAGGTCGAGCGGGCTGAGCGCCGCGACCGGCTTGTGGCTCATGGCGAGCAGCCTGGTCATCGCGAGTTTCCAGATGGTCGCGGGCCACGCGCCGCCGTAGCCGCCGCCGGTGCCGCCGACAGACGGCAGGATGTCCAGCGTCTGGCTGCCGTGCAGGTTGTCCTGCTTGTTGGTGAACATGCCGACCGCCAGCGAGAACTCCCGCGGAAGCGCACCGATGAAGAAGGCAGACTGGGCCACGTCGGTCGTGCCGGTCTTGGCGATCGTCGGCCGCGGCGGGCTTAGCTGCGCGTTGGGGACGCCCGTGCCGTAAACGGTGTCGAACGAGAGCGCCCAGTCCACGTCGGCGGCCTGCGCGTGGCTGAGCACCCGGTGCCATTTCACCTTCACCGGAATCTTATTGCCGTTTTGCGTGATTTTCGCGATGACGTGCGGTTGATGGTAGACGCCGTCGTCGGCCAGCGTCGCGAACGTGGTCGCCTGCTCTTCGACGGTAAGCGGCGCGATACCGAGGGCGATGCCGATCTTGCCGACGTCATCCACCAGCCCTGAGCCGTGGCCGTTGGGATGGGCATGCGAGTAGGCATGCGAGGTGTCCACGCCGAACCGCTTGGCCAGCTTGATGATGGGACCGGTTCCGACCCTGTGCGTCAGGTCCTCGAAGGCCGGGTTGGACGAGAGTGCGGCCGCGTCCTTCACCGACATCGGTCCGGGCGGAGCGACCGGGTCGGCCTTCACGCGGAGCCACTGCGTCGGGCATGACGTGCCCGGCTTCCACAGCTTGGAAAAGGTCGTGGGCATCGTCTCGGGCGGAACGCAGATCGGGTAATAACCGTTGAGCTTGCTGGTCACCACGTTCATGCCCTTCTTGACCGCCGCGGCCAGCACGTAGGGCTTGAATGACGATCCGACCTGGTTCCTGGACTGCATGGCCATGTCGAGATTGCAGTACAGCCTCTGGCACTGCTTGGCCGTAAAGTCCGGCCCGCCGTAGGAAGCCTCGATGCCCCCGGTCTTGGGATTCTCCAGAATGACGCCGACATGCGCGTACCAAGGCAGCGGCTGGCCGTAGTGCTGCATCATCTTTCTGGCCTGGTGAACGGCCCAGTAGAGGGCGGCCGTTTTACGCTTGCTGAAGGTCGTGACGATGTGCAGCCCGGCGCTGCCAATCTGGTCACGCTGGAAGTGGTATCTCTGCACCAGTTCGTTCTCCACGGCAGTCATGATGTAGCCGCGGTAGCCGCTCCAACTCGCTGCGGCCGAATTGAGCGGGATGACGTTCGGGAAGTTCTTCAGAGCCGCGCTGGGATTGTGCGGGTCCGGAACAAGCTTGCTTAGCTGCTGCTGGGTGAGCACCGGCTGGCCGTTGGGCAGCGTATCGCGCGCCATGTTCTCAAGCACGATGACCCAGCGGTCGAGCAGCGAATAACCCAGGGAAGAGGGGCTTTTGCCCGGGGGTTGCGTTTGCGGGTCGAAGGCGGATGGCTCCTGCGCCAGCGCGGCGAGCATCGCGGACTGCGGCGCGTCAAGCTGCCAGGCGTCCTTGCCAAAGTAGGTCTGCGCTGCGGCTTCGACGCCATTGGCGCCGCTGCCTAGATAGATCGCGTTGAGGTAGTGCGCGAGGATCCACTGCTTGGGCTCCACCTTCGCCAGCTTGATGGCGTCGATGACCTCCTTGATCTTCTCCTTGTACGTGAGGTTGCCGCCGGCCTGGTCGAAGTATGTCTTGACATACTGCTCGGTGATTGTCGAGCCGCCCTGGTAGCCGCTGCCGGTGAGGTCGACGAGCAGGGCACGGGCGGTGCCGGTCAGCGAGATGCCGCCCTCGGTGAGGAAGTGCCGGTCCTCGGCGGCGAAGAAGGCCTGCTCCAGGTACTTGTCCTGGCCGAGCTTGGCCGCCGACAACACGGTCCGGTTGGTGGTGCAGACGCAGCCGACCTCGGTCTTGCCGTCGGAGAAGTAGACGATCGTCGACTGGACAAACGGCCGGCTCAGTGCCGCGAGCGGAAGCTGGACCGTGTTGTAGACGTAGAAAAACCCGGCGATCATGATCAGCACGGTGCCGAGCGCCATGCACCCGGTGACCGCGGCGGCCTTCCGCCAGGTCCAGTGCCGCCACCAGCTTCCTGGCTGACGCGGGCCGCCCGGTGCGCTCAGCCTCCGGCGGTCGGGGTCGACCAGGCCGCGCAGGCCGCGGTGACCGCCGGGACCGTCCGGTCCCCAGTCGTCGTCGCCGGGCAGCGGGCCCAGTCCGTCATCGGCCAGCGCGGTGTCGCCGAGATAGGCGGTGCGGCCGTCGTCGTAACCATCGTCGTCGTACCCGCCGCGCCCGCGACCGTACGCCGGGCGGCGCGTGCCGCCGGCACCGTACGCGTTGTCACCATCCGCGTATCCGGTGGCGCCGCCTCCATACCCGGCATCGCCGCCGGCGCCGTAGCCGCTCGTGCCATAGCGGTTCCGCGGGTATCCGTTCCGGTCGTCGCCGCCGTTGTTGTTCCCGCCGCTGTAGTCGCTCGAGACGTAGCCCGGGCGGCTACGCCCCCCGGCGACTCGGTCTCCCTGTCCCTGTCCCGGATACCCCTGTCCGGGGTAGTCCTGTCCCGGGTAGCCCCGCTGCCCGCGCCGGCCGCGCCGGCCGCCTGCGCCGCCCGGCCGACCCTCGCCGGAACGGCCATAGCCATCGCGTGAGCGGCCGCGGCCGTTGTCTGCCCCGCCGTAGCCGCCCGCGGAGCGACCGTTGCCGGCGGCGGGGCGGCCGTTACCGGCGGCGTAACGGCCGTCGCCGTAGTCATCGCCGTTAGCGCCGTATGCGCCGCGCCCGTCGATCGGTTCGGGTTTGTCCTGCCAGTACGGTCCGGGGAAGTCTGGATTACTCACGTGATCCTCGCTTGATCGGCGCTAAGGCAGTCGCAGGCAGAGCAGGGAACTGCGCCGGGCACAACCGTACCCGGCGTACCGAGTGTCCCAGTACGCTCGGTAGTCTGCGTGTTCATCCGTAGTTGCGGACTTCCTTTGCTTCAACGCACGTCCATGCGCAGGAGTGCCAGCGTGCCGTCAGTTAGCTGCGGAGACGACCGGCTCGCCCGTGACTTAGCGACCCGCCAGCCGCCGGAACCGGTCAGTCGCCCGTGCGAGCGCGGCGACCGCGCCTGGCAGACGGCTCACCGGTGCCGAGTACGTAGGACGACGCCAGGTGGTTCCAACTGCAACTCTGACAGACCTCAACCACGTATACCTGGAACTCGGCGTATTCAGTGGCCATTTCGTCGAGTTCCGGGCCCTGCTTGACCCGGCCCTCGTACCGGCCGAGCTCGTCTCCGTATACGTACGTGACGTGGGTCAGCTTGACCCTGCGGCAGATCGGGCACCTGGTGTCGGTCGGCTCCCCGTGGAACTTGGCCGCCCGCAGCAGGTAGGGGTGAGCATCGCAGACGTCGGTGACCGTCGTGCGGCCGGACAGCACGGACGCGAGCGTTGCCCGCCGCGCCAGCGCGTAGTCCACGACCGATCGCCTCATGACCGACAGGTTACGACGGAATTGCGCTCAGGCCGAGTCCCTTGTTCCGCATCGCCTGGCTGACCTGCGCACACGTGCGACGGACAGAACCGGACTTGCGCCACGGCGACATGCGACATATCGTGGTGATGTATCGAGCCGATACATCGAGTCGATACGCTGCCGCCCAGTGGTTCGGCGGAAAGCGGGCCGATTCGGTGGATAGTACCCCACGGGCGCCAGCCAGACCAGGCGCCAGCCAGACCACGGGCAGGAGGCACGAGCGGATATGAGCAGCCAGCGGACCGGCGTGCTCGAGCTTGCCGTACTCGGGCTGCTGCACGAGACCCCGATGCACGGCTACGAACTGCGCAAGCGGCTCAACTCGGTGCTCGGGGCGTTCCGCGCCTTCGGCTACGGCTCGTTGTACCCGTGCCTGAAGGACCTCACCGGGCGGGGCCTGATCACCGAGGACGCGCTGCCCGACCCGGCCAAGCCGCTCGCCGGGCGGCGATCCAAGATCGTCTACCGGCTGACGGCCGACGGCAAGGAGCACCTCCAGGATCTGCTCTCCGAGGCAGGCTCCGCGTCCTGGGAGGACGACGGGTTCGGCGTGCGATTCGCCTTCTTCGGCCTGACCACGGCGGATGTCAGGCTCAGGATCCTGGAGGGCAGGCGCAGCCGGCTCGAGGAGCGGGTCGAGTCCCTGAGAGCCGGCCTGTCCAGGACCAGGGAGCGAGTCGACAGCTACACCCTCGAGCTGCAGCGACACGGCCTGGAGTCGGTCGAGCGAGAGGTTCGCTGGCTGAACGAGCTGATCGCCTCCGAGCGGCGGGCGGATGCCGAGACCGATCCGCCGGCGGATGCGGAAACCCCGCGCAAGCGCGGGAGCAACGGACAAGACGGCACTGATGACACAAAGCATCCGGCTTAGGTCACGGCAGTGCTTTGAGAAGAAGATAAGGAGCACATCGGTATGGGTTCGGTTCGGGTAGCCATCGTGGGCGTCGGGAACTGTGCGAGTTCCCTCGTCCAGGGCGTGGAGTACTACAAGGACGCCGACCCGGCAAGCCGGGTGCCGGGGCTCATGCACGTCCAGTTCGGCCCCTACCACGTCGGGGACATCGAGTTCGTCGCCGCCTTCGACGTGGACGCCAAGAAGGTCGGCAGGGACACCGCCGAGGCGATCGTGGCCAGCGAGAACAACACGATCACGATCTGCGACGTGCCGCCGACCGGCATCACGGTGCAGCGCGGCCCGACCTACGACGGTCTCGGCGAGTACTACCGCGAGATCATCACCGAGTCGGACGAGGAGCCCGTCGACGTTGCCGGTGTCCTCAGGGACTCCGGGGCCGACGTGCTCGTGTCCTACCTGCCGGTCGGCTCGGAGGAGGCTGACAAGTTCTACGCCCAGTGCGCGATCGACGCGGGCGTGGCGTTCGTCAACGCGCTGCCGGTATTCATCGCCTCCGACCCGGCGTGGGCGGCCAAGTTCACCGAGGCCGGCGTGCCGATCGTCGGCGACGACATCAAGTCCCAGGTGGGAGCGACGATCACCCACCGGGTGCTGGCCAAGCTGTTCGAGGACCGCGGCGTCGAGCTGCTGCGCACGTACCAGCTCAACTTTGGCGGCAACATGGACTTCATGAACATGCTGGAGCGCAAGCGCCTGCAGTCCAAGAAGATCTCCAAGACCCAGTCGGTCACCTCGCAGATCCCGCACGAGATGGCCAAGGCCGACGTGCACATCGGCCCGTCCGACCACGTGCCGTGGCTGGACGACCGGAAGTGGGCGTACGTGCGGCTGGAGGGCAAGTCGTTCGGCGACACCCCGCTGAGCCTGGAGTACAAGCTCGAGGTCTGGGACTCGCCGAACTCGGCCGGCGTGATCATCGACGCGGTCCGGGCCGCGAAGATCGCCAAGGACCGCGGCATCGGCGGGCCCGTCGTCTCGGCCTCGTCCTACTTCATGAAGTCGCCGCCCGAGCAGTACAGCGACGACGTCGCCCGCGAGGCGGTCGAGAAGTTCATCCGCGGCGAACTCGACCGCTGAGGCGGCCTGGCCGGTCTGCCTGACGTGACAGCGTGTTCGCGGTCGGCCCGAACTTCTTGGTGCCGGCTCCGGCCGTAGTCTGATCGGGTGGGCCAGTCGACAGACGATGATCGTGGTGGGCTGACCGGGAGCGCTGCCGAGCGGACCAGGTCGTCGTTCATCGGCGACCTGCGCACGGTGACGCGCAGCCGGGGCTTCCGGCGGCTGTTCGCCACGAGGCTGATCTCACAGGCCGGCGACGGCGTGTTCACCGCCGGGCTTGGCGGCTACGTGTTCTTCAACGCCACCACCTACCCCAACCCTGCCTCAGGGGCGGCCGCCTTCGCCGTGCTGTACCTGCCATACTCGCTGGTGGGCCCGTTCGCAGGGGTCTTCATCGACCGGTGGTCGCGGCGCCAGATACTGGTCTGGTCGGCGGTCCTCCGCGCCGCGTTCGTCGCGCTGACCGCGACACTGGTCGGCTCGGGGGTCAGCGGTTTGCCGCTTTACGCCGCGTCGCTTCTGGTGCTGGGGGTCAACAGGTTCTTCCTCGCCTCGCTATCGGCCGCGCTGCCGCACGTGGTGCCGGAGGACCAACTGGTGATGGCCAACGGCGTGTCGCCCACCGCCGGAGGCATTATGGCGGCGATCGGCGGCCTGGCCGCGATCGGGGTGCATGTGCTGACCGGCGGCGGCCAGCTCGGATCCGCGATGACGCTGGCGGCGGCCGGCTGCTGTTACCTGCTGGCCAGCGCCGCCGCTGCGACCATGCGCCGCGACCTGCTCGGCCCGGACAGGGACCCGGAGGCCGCGCGAGTCGGTGGCAGAGCCGAGTTCGCCGCGATCACCGCCGCGCTGACATCGGTGGCGATCGGGCTGGTGGCCGGCGTCCGGTACGTGCTGCGGCGGCGAGTGCCAACGGCGACGCTCGGCGCCATCGGCGCCAGCAAGTTCCTGTACGGGATCTTGCTCCTGATGGCGATCCTGCTCTATCGCAACTACTTCTATGCGCATAACGCCAACGTGGCGCTCGGCCACTTCTCGTCGATGGTGGTCGTTCCAGGCGCGGTGGGTTACGGCGCGGCCGCACTGGTCACGCCGCCAGCGACGGCGCGGATCTCCAAGTACGCGTGGATCTCGGTCGCATTCGCCGGGGCCGGGATCGTCACGGGGGCGCTTGGCCCGGCCTTCACCCAGATCGGGTTCCTGATCGTGACCCTCAGCGTCAACCTCGCCGCGCAGAGCGTGGCGATCAGCGCCGTGACCATCCTGCAGGAGGAAGTGGCGGACAGCTACCGCGGCCGGGTATTCGCCTTTTACGACATGATGTCGAACGTCCCGTTCGTGATCGGGGCCGCGTTGAGCGCGCTGTTCATGCCGCTGGACGGCAAGTCTTACGCGATCATCGCCGGCGTGGCGGCCGGCTATGTCATCGCCTCAGGCTGCTACTGGGTCGTCCGCCGACCGTCATCCGGCCGACCGGGCGAGGCCGGCGGGACAGCGATGTCTTCGGCTCCGGCCCAGCGCCGCAGCTCCTGAACCGCTCGTTCGCGGCCGAGCGGGCCGTGCTCCATCCGCAGCTCGAGCAGGTGCGCGTAGGCCCGGCCGACCAGCGGTCCCGGCTCGATGCCGAGCAGCGCCATGATCTCGTTGCCGTCCAGGTCCGGCCGGATCCTGGCCAGCTCCTCCTGCTCCCCGAGCAGGTCGATCCGCTGCTCGAGCGCGTCGTAGCTGCGGGCCAGCCGCTGCGCCTTCGCCTTGTTCCTGGTCGTGCAGTCGGCCCTGGTCAGGGCGTGCAGCCTGGACAGCAGCGGGCCCGCGTCGGTGACGTACCTGCGGACGGCGGAGTCGGTCCACTCGCCCGTGCCGTACCCGTGGAACCGCAGGTGCAGCCCGATCAGCCGCGCGACGTCGCCGGTCACGTCGTTGGGGAACCGGAGCTGGCCCAGCCGCTTGCGCGCCAGCTTCGCCCCGACGATGTCATGGTGGTGGAACGCGACCCGGCCGCCCGGCAGCAGCGACCTGGTGTTCGGCTTGCCGATGTCGTGCAGCAGGGCGGCGAGCCGCAGCCGCAGGTCCCGCTCGAGACCGTACCGCTCTTCGAGTTCGATGGCCTGGTCGAGCACGGTCAGCGAGTGCCGGTAGACGTCCTTGTGCCGGTGGTGCTCGTCCACCTCCAGCCGGAGCCTTCCGATCTCGGGCAGGACGTGCTCGGCCACGCCGGTCTGGACCAGCAGGTCGATCCCGGCCGACGGGCCGCCCGGCCGGGACGCTCGCAGCAGTTTCTCGAGCTCGACGGTGATCCGCTCGGTTGACACGATGTCCAGCCGGTGCCCGAGTGCGGTCATCGCGGCCCTGACCTCGGGCGTCGGCCGCAGGCCGAGCTCGGCCACGAACCGGGCGGCGCGCAGGATCCGCAGCGGATCGTCGTTGAACGAGTCCTCGGCCAGGCCCGGCGTGCGCAGGATCTTGTCGCGCAGGTCGGTCAGGCCGCCGAACGGGTCGACCAGCTCGATCGCCGGCAGCCTGGCCGCCATCGCGTTCACGGTGAAGTCGCGCCTGGCCAGGTCGGCGACCAGCGACGTCTCGTACTTGACCTCCGGTTTGCGCGAGGTCCCCTCGTACTGCTCGCTGCGGTAGGTGGTGATCTCGAACTGCGTGTCGCCCTTGAGCAGGCCGACGGTGCCGAACTTGATCCCGACCGGCCACGTGGTGTCGGCCCAGTCGGCCGTGATCGCCAGCACGCGTTCCGGCGGCGCGTCGGTCGCCAGGTCCAGGTCGTTGTGCGGCCGGGCCAGGAACGCGTCCCGGACGGGACCGCCGACCAGCGCGAGCTCGTGGCCGTGGCGGGCGAAAATGCGGGCAAGCTCGTTGGCGCGGCTCAGGCCGGAGGACAGGGCCGAGCGCAACAGGGCGCTAGCCGCGCGCTGCTGTTGCGGCGTCATGGCAGTGGGATCGTGCACGGGCATCGAGGGTAGGCGCTCTGCCGACCAGGCCGGAGGCCGGGCTGCCCAGACGGCATCGACCTGATCCGGACGACCTGGGGAATAGCATGTCCGCCATGACCCGCTCGCACCCAGGCAGGCGCCGCGCTGGCCAGGCACCAGCCGCGAGCCGGGCCGCTCGGCCGGGCGCGTCCCGCAGATCCGGGGCGGGACGAGCCCTGGTCCGCCAGGTGCGCGCGGGGGCGGCCGTGGCGGCCGCCGGGCTCTGCGCCCTGCTACCCGCGCTGGCCGAGCGGGCCAACGCACAGGCGGCTCAGGCAGCCACCGCGGGGCAGGCGGCTGCGACCGCGACGGCCGGGTCGGTCACCGCGCCGCTCGCCGTGACCGTCACGTCGGTGAGCCCGCCGTACGTGCGGGAGGGCCACACTGTCACGATTACCGGCCTGGTCAGGAACCTGTCGGGCTCGCCGGCCAGCGGGCTGTCGGTGAAGCTGCTGACATCGGCGACGAAGCTGGCGTCGCGGCTGGACCTGGCGAACTTCGCCGCTGGAACCGAGACGCCGCCGACGGAGACGGAGGTCAGCATCCAGGACCCGACCAGGCAGGCTCTGGACGCCGGGCAGAGCTGGCGGTGGAAGGTTAGCCTTCCCGCCAGCAGCCTCGGCCTGAGCTGTTTCGGCGTCTATCCGCTGACCGCCGAGGTCATCGACGCGGCCTACCAGTCGGCCACGGAGCCGGTGCCGCTGCCGTACTGGCCGGCGCAGCCGACTAGCTGCGCCGGCCAGACCAGGCCGCGGCCGTTCCCGATCTCCTGGATCTGGCCGCTGATCGACACCCCGCATCAGGATGCATGTGCCGGCCTGACCGACAACCGGCTCGCGGCGAGCATCGCGCCGAAGGGGCGGCTCGGCTACCTGCTGGCGATCGGCGGCCGGTACGCGGCCAGCGCCGGGCTGACCTGGGCGATCGACCCCGCGCTGCTCGACAGCGTGCGCGTGATGAAGCAGCCGTACCCGGTCGGCGCTCCGGCTACGTGCCGTCCCGGCACCCAGCACGCGGCCAGCCCGTACGCCGCGCGCTGGCTCTCCGGCCTGCAGAACGAGACGGCCGGGCATCCGGTGTTCGCCACGCCGTACGCTGATGTCGACGTGGCGGCGCTGGTCGGGCGCGGCGACGGCGCCGATCTGCGCCGCTCGCGCACCGCCGGCGATCAGGCCGCGCACCGGATACTCGGGCGGGGGCCCGTTCCCGCCCCGCTCCCGGCCGGGCGCCGGCACCTGGCCGCCATCGCGTGGCCGCCGGGCGGGACGGCCAGCGACGCCCTGCTCAACTACTTCGCCACGCCCGCGGCGCACGTCAGCACGGTCGTGCTGGCCGCGCCGCCGATCTCGCCGGTCAGGTACACGCCGGGCGCGGTGACCACCACCCTCACCGAGATCGGCAAGCGGCTGCAGGTCCTGCTGGCCGACCGATCGATCACGGCGCTGCTGCGGTCCAAGCTCACCTCGTCGCGCAGCCCGGGGGCGCGGTTCAGCGTCAGCCAGCTCTACCTGGCGCAGACCGCGATGATCGCCGCCGAGGCACCGGCCAGCCCGCAGCCGATCGTGGTCGCGCCGCCCCGGCGCTGGAACCCGACCAGGAGCCTCGCGAGCGACCTGCTCGCCGAGACCGTGCACGCGCCGTGGCTGAAGCCGTCGACAGCGGGCCAGCTCGTGGCGATGAAACCCGAGCACGTGTACAAGAAGATCACCCAGCCCGGAGCGACGGGCCCGCACTCGAGGCAGCTTCTGCGCGGCGTGTCCGCGCTGGACCACCAGATCGCGCTGCTCCAGTCGATCAGGGTCAACCCGGATCCTGAGCTTGACCGCGCCGTGTCCGGCATCGCGTCGTCGGCCTGGCGCGGCAAGGCCGCGAACCAGGCCACGGCAATGTTGGCCAGGACCAGGCGCTACGTCAGCAGCCAACTCCACGGGGTGTCGATCCGCGGCGGCACCAGGCACGCGCCTTATCACGTCACGTTCGGCGGCACGACCAGCCCGGTAAACGTGGTGATACACAACAACCTGCGCTACCAGGTCTCGGTCGGGCTGCTCGTGCGGACGAGCAAGGCCAAGGTGACCGGAG
>DASPZH010000435.1:0-3241 GCA_035636335.1 Streptosporangiaceae bacterium | reverse complement strand
AATGCCCTTGTAGTGGAACGTCACCGGCTTCTTCAGCGTGGTGTCGAAGACCTGGTAGTCCTGCTTCTTGGTGCCGATCGGGAACAGCGACCCCTGCTCGTTGGGAGTCACGCTCACGGGCTTGCCTTCGACCGAGTTGCCGCTCCACGGGACCAGCGCGCCGGTCTTGCGGTCGAAGGCCAGGGAGTTGCCCTGCGACGGGATCGAGACGGCCGTGTGGTTGGAGGTGTCCTCGATGGCGGTGTAGCTCTGCCAGACCGCCACCCGGGAGCTGTCGATGGACTTGGAGGACTTGGCCGCGGCCACGTCGCCCCGCGTGGTGCTGGTCGCCTGCAAAGTCACCCCCGACTCCTCCGTCACGAACCGCGGGCTGAAGTAGCTCGCGTTGTCCGCCAGGAGCGTGGTCTTGCTGTACTCGTTCAGCGGGAACTTAAGAGCCTGTCCCGGCACGAAGAACTTCGACAGCAGCGCGAGCGCGATAAAGAAGACCCCCAGACCGGTCAGGACTGGCCAGACGACGCGGCGCATGGGACCTCCTGTGGATTGGCGCTCAAATCTGGTGGCCTAGCGGAGATTGTGCGAGTTTGACGTATGATACTGACCAGTAGTAGGGCTGTCACTAGAGTCAGGACACGTGATCGTAACGAAGATCATGTGCCCGCGTAGACCCATAAGGCCAGGCGGAACCGAAAGACGTAAAGTGCGGCCGAAAGCGCCGGATAGGCGGGCGCGGAACGGCCGGGCGGGGCGGACGCGCGCGTGCCGCGGTCACCAGTCGTTTTCCTTCCGGTCAAGGCCGCCGGCGGACAGGCCCGCCGTCCCGACAGCGTCACCGTGACGCGCACGCTTCAGCAGCCGGTCGTGCTCCTGCTCGGCGGTCGGCTCGGCCCGGCTAGCCAGCAGGACGAGGTGGTCTTCTGCCATCCGGTAGATGCGGCGAAGCCTCGGGTTGTACAAGATCCCCTCGTCGTCGAAGTACAGCAGGCCCTGCTTGTCGATCGGGCAGGCCAGAATGTCGAGCAGGGGACGCTCGATCGGCATGATCATCTCCGTCTTTCTCCAGGTGCCGGGTAGCCGCGGCTCATGCTGCCCCCGCCACTGTGGCGTGCCCGTCCGCCGGCCCCGAGGCGGCAACCGGGAGCACATCGGCATCCGGTCCGCCCGGCCGACGTGACAGCACCGCCACGACCACGCCGGCCGCCACGATGCCGGCCAGCCGCAGGACCAGCTTCGCCGGGTCGGCGGGCAGTCGCTCGCCGAACAGCCAGGTGCCTGCGACGATGAAGAATACGCTGCCGGTGATGTTGGAGACCGGCCCGACGATCGAGACCCGGCAGCGCTGCAGGCCGGTCTGGAAGATGAGCATGCCGATGGCGGAGCAGCCGACCGTCACGTACGGGTACGGCGAGCCCGCGACCGCGAGCAGCAGGCCGGAACTCAGCGCGCCGTAGTGGGCGATCGTTCCGGACAGGCCCTTGATGGCCAGGGTCGCGACCCCGTACAGCAGGCCGGAGGCCACGGCGTACGAGACGCCGTTGGCCGGCACCCGGTGCCGGCCGGCCGGGCGAGTGCGCAGGGCGCTGGCGCCCAGTCCGATGGCCACGGCGCTGGCCGGCACCGCGACGGCGGCCAGCAGCGTGCCGCTGGTCTCGTGGCCGACATGCCCGGCCGACCCAGTCGCGGACAACGCGATCACGACGATCGCCCCGGCCATCGCCAGCACGCAGGCCAGTTCCAGCCGTCCCAGCGTCTCGTGCAGCACGACCCTGGACAGCACGAGAAGAATCACCACACCGGAGCCGAGTATCGGCTGGACCACGCTGACCGGCGCCAGCGTGAGCGCCATGACCTGGAGCCCGAAACCGCACAGCATCAGGCCGAAGCCGGCCAGCCAGGCCGGGGCGGTCAGCAGGATGCGCAGCAGCTTCCCGGCGTGCCTGGCGTCGATAGCGGGCAGCTTGGCCAGAGCCCGCTTCTCGAGTATCAGCCCGAGATGGTAGGCGGTCGTGGCCAGCAGGGCCACGGCGACGGCGGGGCCGGGACCGCTCACCGGGACCCCCCCTCGACCCCGGCCAACTGGTCGAGCGTCTTGGCGTACCGCCCGGCGAACTCGGCGGCGTCGGCCGCAGCGAACAGCGCGCGGCGGTAGCGGAACGTCAGGCACAGCCGACCGCCGACGGTGACGGCGCCGAGCGACAGTCCGCGCGGCATGTGCGCGGACGTCGAGAACCACACCTGCGTGGCCGTCAGCGCGCCGAAGGCCGGCGCGTCGACCGAGCCGAGGTTGGAGACCAGTGAGGTATCGCAGAGCAACGCACCCGCGACCCGCAGTGCCGCCCGCAGGACGATGTTCTTGGCCGTGACCGGGACCGGTGCCCCGGCCAGGACCCGGGAGGCCAGGTCGACCTGCGGCCCCGGGTGCTCCTTGGCATACCTGGTCTGCCGCGTCACCTCGCCGAGCAGGGCGGCGGGCGGCGTCCAGGGCCGGACTTGCGCGGTGACGGCGGTGAGCCGGGACAGGTTGGCCCACTGCCCGTCCGGGCCAGCCTGGGACCGGTCCCCGACCGGCATCGTGATCCTGATCCGGCCGCCACCGCGGCCCCCGCGGCCCGCGCGCCGCCCGCCGCCCGCGCGACCGCCGCCCGCGGTGCTGCCCTCGTTCCAGTCGCTGATCGTCAGCATCAACGCGGCGATCAGCAGGTCGTTGATGCTGGCCGCGGCCGGCCGCCGCGGGCCGGCCGCGGCCAGCCCGTCCCAGCTCAGCAGGTGGGCGCCGTATCCGGGCCGCGTCATGTCGCCGTGGCCGCCGTGGGCAGGCGCGATCCGCGCGGTCGTGCCGCGGCCCGCGCGCGCGGCCCCGGCCGGCCCGGCGGTCGTGCCGCGGCCCGCGCGCGCGGCCCCGGCCGGCCCGGCGGTCGCGCCGCGGGCGGCGGGCGGCCCAGGTTCCGGCCGGCCCGCGGGCCGCTGGCCCGCCGCCCGGTGGCCGGCATCCGCCGGCGAGGTCGCCGGGCCGGACCGCCCCGCCCGCCTTCCGTACTCGTCGGCGACCATGCGCAGCAACCTGAGGCAGGCCAGCCCGTCGAAGCGGGCATGGTGCGCGTTGAGAATCAGGCTGTCGCCGCCGGTCCCCGACGTGAGCAGGAACCGCAGCGGCGGCGCGATGTCGAGCGGCAGGGCCGAAGACAAGAACGCGTCGCGCTGCGCGTCGAGGACGGACTGGTCGGCGTGGGCCGCGACGCGG
>DASPZH010000434.1:0-2268 GCA_035636335.1 Streptosporangiaceae bacterium | reverse complement strand
CTTCTACACCATGAACGACTCGTGGTTCGACGAGTACGTGTTCGAGATCGCGGCGCGCCGCAGCGCGCTCCCCGACGGTCTGCGCGACGCGCTCGACACCAAGCCGATCGTCCTGCCCGCCTGGGACCCGATGGGCGCCCTCGCCCGCTAGCCCGGCCCCGCGACGGCAAACGGCGTACACGCCCAGCCTGAGCGGTTGCCAGCCCGTCGATGGTGTCGGCAGTCAGCCCGCACGCGGGTGCCTGCCTGGGCGAGACGACGCCGCGCTGGATCTCGGCGAGGTCCCGGCGGCCGGGTCGCCGTCGCTGTGAATAGAGGGTCTTCATGATCGTGGATGATGAAGAATGCCCTATCCGCGGCCGATGAACGGCATCTTGGTGGCGGCGATCGTCATGAACTGGACGTTGGCGTCCAGGGGCAAGGCGGCCATGTACAGCACCGCGTCGGCGACGTGCTGGGCGTCGAAGGTCGGCTCCGGCGCGACCGATCCGTCGGCTTGCGGTACGCCGCGGCCGATGATCTGGGTCATGTCCGTCGCGGCGTTGCCGATGTCGATCTGGCCGCAGGCGATGTCGAAGTTCCTGCCGTCGAGCGACAGCGACTTGGTCAGGCCCGTGATCGCGTGCTTGGTGGCCGTGTAGCAGATGCTCCTCGGCCGGGGGCTGTGCGCGGAGATAGAGCCGTTGTTGATGATCCGCCCGCCGCGAGGGCTCTGGGCCTTCATCGTCCGCACGGCGTGGTGCGCGCACAAGAATGCGCCGGTGAGGTTGATGTCCACGGCCTGCTGCCACCCGGCCGGGGTGACCTCGTCCGCCGCGCCCGCCGGGCCGAAGACGCCCGCGTTGTTGACGAGCAGGTCGACGCGGCCCCAGTGCTGGCGAACTGTCTCGAAGAGCGCGGCAACCGAGTCCGGCACGCTTACGTCGGTCGGCACGACCAGCGCCGACTCGGGTGGTGCCGCCACCGCCGCGGTCACGGTCTCGTGTAGCTGGCGGTCGCGGCGGCCGGCCAACGCGACCCGCCATCGTGCGGCCAGCAACTTCTGGGCGATGGACCGGCCCAGCCCCGATCCCGCGCCGGTGACGACGGCGACGCCGGCCGAGGCGCGGTCGGTCATGACACCCGGATCACATCAGGACGGCAGGACCGACAGGCCGGCCCGGGCGACTTCCATGTCCTGGGTGTAGTGGCCGCCGCTCACGCCGATCGCGCCGACGACGGTCTCGCCGATCGTGATCGGGAACCCGCCGCCGAACACGATCAGCCGGTCGATGCCCGCCGGAGCGCCCATCGCCAGCGGCGGGTCGTTCTTGACGAACTCGTGCCACGCGTCGGTCGCCATGCCGAAGCCGGCCGCCGTGTAGGCCTTGTCCTGGGCGATCTGCACCGAGAGCAGCGCGGCGCCGTCCATCCGGCTGAACGCCTTGAGCACGCCGCTATCGTCGACGACCGCGATCACCATCGGATGACCCATCTCCTCGGCCTTGCGTTCGGCCGCCTCGATCATCGCCCTGGCCAGCTCGGTGGACACGCTGGGCCGGTCAAATGTCGCCGCCACCGCTACCTCCCCATGCGTTGCCCGGTCCGTCGTCGTCGTCGGCGTACCGCCGCTCGACCTGCAGAACCTGGGGCAGCCCGATGAAATCCACGAACTCGCCGAAGCTGGGCAGTCCGCCAAGAACGGCAGCGGGGGTCCCGGCCGCGGCGATCTCCCGCAGTATCCCGCGCATGGCCGCCGTCGCGGCAAGAAGCGTGCTGATCGGGAAGATGACAATCCGGTAACCGAGCTCGCGCAGGCGGGTCAGGCCGATCGGCGGTGTCTTGCCGCCCTCGGCCCAGTTGAACAGCAGCGGCACATCGGGAAGCGCCCTGGCCGCCTCGGCCGCCTCGTCCTCGGTGACGACGGCCTCGACGAACAGCACGTCGGCCCCGGCCCGCCGGTACAGCCGCGCCCGGTCGAGGGCCCGCTCGAGCCCGTCGACGGCCCGCGCGTCGGTCCTGGCGATGATCACGAAGTCGGGGTTCGTCCGCGCCTCGACGGCGGCCCGGACCTTCTGCGCCATCTCCTGCGCGCCGATGACCTGCTTGCCTTCCATGTGCCCGCACTTCTTCGGCGCGACCTGGTCTTCGATGTGGATTCCTGCGACGCCCGCGGCCTCGTAGGCGCCGACGGTGCGGATCACGTTGAGCGCGTTTCCGTAGCCGGTGTCCGCGTCGGCGATCACCGGGATGTCGACGCAGGCGGCGATCCGGCCCGCGTTGCCGGCC
>DASPZH010000433.1:0-5841 GCA_035636335.1 Streptosporangiaceae bacterium | reverse complement strand
CGGAAGTGGACGAACACCCGGCCGAAGTTCTTGGAGTCCTTCTCCACCCGGTGGTACAGCGCCTTGATGTCCTTGCGCTCGAGGAACCGGAGCACGTGCTTCTTGAGCTGCCCGGAGCCCTTGCCCGGGATGATCTCCACGACGGGCGCCTTGATCCTGACCGCCTCGTCGATGATGTCCTGCAGCGCCCGGTCGATGTCCCTGCCGTGGTTGTAGATGTCGTGCAGGTCGAGCTTGAGCTTCATCGGCCGCCTCTCGGGTCCTTGCCGGCTTCACGTTACGCTGCCGCCATGTCCGAGCACACCCCGCGCAGGCAGCGGCACCGACCGGAGTGATCTGCGTGCTCGGCGACGCCCATCTCGATGTCGTGGTCACGATCACGGGGCCGGTCGCGCCGGATACTGACACCCCGGCCAGGACCCGGGTGACCACGGGCGGGCAGGCCGCCAACGTGGCCGCCTGGGTGGTCGCGCTCGGCGGCAGGAGCAGGCTGATCGCCGCGCAGGCCACCGACGCAGCCGCCGTCCTCGTGGCGAGCGACCTGGCTGGCCGCGGGGTCGACCTGGCCGGCCCGGTCCTGGACGGGAACACGGGCGTCGTCGTCTCGCTGTCAGAAGGCGGCTCGCATCGGTCCATGCTCACCGACCGCGGGGTGGGCACGTTGCTGACCGCGGCCGCCGTCGACCCGGCGTGGCTCGACGGCTGCTCGTGGCTGCACGTGCCCGCGTACAGCCTGACCAGCGAGCCCGTTCGGGGCGCGGCCCTGGCCGCGGCTGCCGCGGCGCGCATCCGGGCCGCGGGGCTGAGCGTCGACCTCTCCTCGACCGCGGCGATCAGCGGCTACGGAGTCGCGGCGTTCACCGACCTGCTGAGCGAACTCGGACCCGACGTAGTGTTCGGCAACCGAGCCGAGACCGACCTGGTCGGCGATCTGCCGGGCGCAAAGATGATCACCAAGCTCGGCGCCGAGGGCGTGGTCGTGGCCGGGCAGCGATACCCGGCGCTCAGCACCGAGCCGGCGGACGCGACGGGCGCTGGGGACGCGTTCGCGGCGGGGTATCTTGTCGGCGGGGTTCACCTTGGCCTCGCGGCAGCGGCCAGGGCAGTGGCGACGATCGGGGCGATGCCGTGACAATCTCGCTGCTCGTGTCCGACGAGGTGGCGGGCGCGCTGGCGGCCGGGCGTCCGGTGGTCGCGCTGGAGACGACGCTGGTCTCGCACGGCTTCTCGGGCGGCCTCGGCCTCGCCGCCGCCATAGCGTCGGAGGAGCGGGTGCGGACCGCGGGCGCGGTGCCGGCGACGGTCGGGGTCCTGGAAGGCGCTGTCCGGGTCGGGCTCGACCGCCCGGAGCTCGAGCGGTTTGCCGAGGCAGGAGCGCAGGCTCGCAAGGTCGGCGCACGGGACATCGCCGCCTGCGTCGTCCAGGGCGCCATAGGCTCGACGACGGTCGGCGGAACCCTGGCAGCCTGCCGGATGGCCGGGATTAACTTCCTGGCCACCGGCGGCATCGGCGGCGTGCACCGGGGCTTCGCCGAGTCACTCGATATTTCGGCTGACCTGATTCAGATCGCCCGCACGCCCGCGGTCGTGGTCTGCTCGGGAGCTAAGTCGATACTCGATGTGCCGGCCACCGCCGAACTGCTTGAGACCCTCGCGGTTCCGGTGCTCGGCTGGCAGACGCCGACGCTGCCGCTGTTCTATACCGCAGCGGGCGGCCCGCCCGTCTCAGCGGTTGTCGGCACCGGCACCGAGGTGGCTCGGGTCGCGCGGGCGCACTGGGGACTGAACCCGTCGGGCGGGCTCGTGCTGGCCAGGCCGCCCGCGAACGGACTGGACCTGACCGACTTGATCACCAGCGCGGTGCGGCGTGTCCGGGCCGAAGGCGTCACGGGCCAGGCGGTGACGCCGGCCGTGCTGGCGCTGATCGAGGATCTCAGCGACGGCCGCAGCGTGGCGGTGAACAGGGCGCTGATCGCCGACAACGCCGCGCTGGCCGCCGAGGTGGCCGTTGCCTACGCCGCGCTCGGCCCGTAACCGGGCCAGGCCGGCCGCGAGGCCCCGCGGCCGCTCACGCCGCGCCGTGGCCGGGCTGCGCCCCTTCGCCCGCCGGTCACTCGGCCGGGCGGAAGTGCATGACGCCCGTGCCGGAGTCGGCGACGGCGAGGCCACGGGCGACGAGCAAGTCCAGGTGGCTGAGGGTCTCGCCGACCGCCAGCATCTGGTTTATCAAGTCGAGTTCGGTGAGGGCCTTGTTCCTGGACGTCCACTTGACGGCCTGCGCCACCTGGTACGCCGTGCGGGGGCCGTCGGCGAGGACGGCCAGCATGATGGCCAGCCTGCTGTCGTGATGGTCGAGCAGTTCATCCACCCTGGCGTGCACGCTCGGCGAGACCGGCCCGTGGGCGGGCAGCAGGGTCAGGTCCGGCATCCGGCGCACCAGCAGCAGCGAATCGAGGTAGTCGCGCAGCGGCAGGTGCAGCGGCGCGGCTTCGAGGCTGATCGACGGCGTGATGTGCGGAAGCACATGGTCCCCGGCGAACAGCAGGCCGGCCGCCGGGTCGGCGAAGACGACGTGACCCCGGGTGTGCCCCGGTGTCGCGATCGCCTTGAGGGTACGGGAACCCAGATCGAACACCTGGCCAGACGCGATCCACTCGTCTGGTTCCTCGTACCCGGCGTCGCGTGACGGCGGCTGCATGCCTGCCTGTGCCATCTGCTCCATCAGTGGCTGGGCACCGGCCCTGGCGAGCCGCTCGGCCTGCGGTGACGTCGCCATGGCGTCCTTGCCGAGCAGTCGGTCGAGCGAGTGCTTCTCCTCCGCGCCCAGCGCGACCTTCATCCCGAAGATCTTCCGCAGGCCGATCGCCTGGGTGTAGTGATCCCGGTGGATGTGCGTGACCAGGAACCGGCGGATGTCCCCGAAGCCGGCCCCGATCTTGCCCAGTGACCGCTCGAACTGTTCCTTCGTGGAGTCGAGCAGCCAGCCGGAGTCGATCATCACCAGGCCGTCGGCAGCCTCGATCGCGTAGGCGTTGACCGCGCGCAGGCCGTCGAACGGTAGCGGCAGGGGGATCCGGTAGATCCCCGGCACGACCTGGTGCGCTCCTTCCTCCAGCCACTGATACCGGTCGCCGACCGGCCAGCCTGCAGATGACGCGGCTGATCCACGGTCGAGTGTCGGCTGCACGGGACCATTCTGGCATACCACGCAGATTGCACCCTGCGGCCGCTCGTGGAGTGCTGGCTCGTGGAGTGGTTTCGTGGAGTGCTGGCTCGTGGGGTGCGGTAGCTGACCGAGTGCGCTAGCTCGTTGAAGGCGTTTGCTCGTCGAGCGCGGCGAGCGCCCGCTCCACTTTCTCCCGCGGTATCCGCTGTAGCATCGCGACCCGGCCGTGCGACTCGCGGATCGCCGACGCGAACCGCGCGGCCCAGCAGTTCTCCCAGACGACCACCATGGCCGATGACTCTGGAGCAAGCGTGCGTGCCAGGTCGCCCAGGTCGGCCTCGCTCAGCAGGTCGACGTGCGAGTCGGCGATCTTGCTGAAGTCCTCGTCGACCGTCTCGTCGGCCAGTTCCATGATCGTGGTCGATCCGTCGGCGGCTCTGCGCACGAAGGCGATGTCGATCACGCGCACGGTGCCGCTGTCCTGCAACTCGGCCAGCGCCGGCGCCACGTCGCTGTTGAGGTCGCTGCCGTCGAACGCGATCACGGCGACGTCGACCGGACCCATCTTGTCCGGTTGAAGCAGTCCCGGCATGACTCGGCCCCCGTTACCTCGTGCGCGCCACTCATCACGCAGAGGCGCCTTTCGCCCTTCATTCCCAAGGATCACCGCGGCGATGCCACCCGGGCGCCGTCTCATGATCTTGGTGGCTCGACCGGTCGATGTGACGTGCGGGTCACCACGCTCATGGAAAGCAGCGTCGCGGCCAGTGCTCACATGCCGAGGCTTCCCCTGGCCGACGCCTCGAACGCGCGGAACGGAAGGAGCCGCTTGGCGAGCAGCGCGGCCCGCTCGCCCGTCTTGCCGACCGAGACCCGCCTGGGCGGCCTGGACGAGGTGAGAACCCGCAGCACCACGTCGGCGACGTCGCTCGCGGGCACGCCGGCACGCTCGTCCCGCTCCATGCGGCCGATCGCCTTCCGCGCCGCCGCTGCGTAGGCCGTATCCTGCTCCGCGGCCGCGGCCATCCGGCGGCTGGCCGTGAAATCCGTCCGCACGTTCCCCGGCTGCACCAGCGTCACCTGCACGCCGAACGGCCGGACCTCGTAGGCCAGCGCCTCGCCGAAGCCCTCGAGCGCGAACTTGCTCGCGCTGTAGAACGCCTGGAACGGGATGCCGATCACACCGCCGATGGAGCTGACCAGCACGATCCGCCCGGCCCGCTGCGCCCGCATCGCGGGAAGGACCCGCTGCACGACCCGGACGCAGCCCCAGAAGTTGGTCTCGAGCTGGGCCTTGGCTTCCGGCACCGACGAGCACTCCGCGGCTCCGGCCAGGCCCCATCCGGCGGCGGCCACCACGGCATCGATCCGGCCGGCGCCCGCCAGCACGCCGGCGACCCCGGAACGCACCGACTCCCCGTCGTCCACGTCCATCACCAGGCCGGTCCAGCCGCCCGAGTACGCGCCCCGCCTGCTCGCGCCCGTGACGGCCCAACCGGCCGCGTGCAGCCGGTCCGCGCAGGCCCGGCCGATGCCCGCCGATGCGCCGGTCACCAGAACCGATCTCGCCGTGTCGCTCATGCCGTGTCGCTCATGCCGTGTCTCCGCTCGTCCGATCTCGCCGCGCGGCGGGCCGAGCGCCGGAGGTCCCGGCGTGGGGCCAGTTCCGGAATGGTACGCCTTGGGGCGCGAAACAGCCCGGCAGGGCGGCCCGCGAGAATAGGGCCATGACCGACGGCTGGCGAACCAGGCGATGAGCCTCGACGTCGTCGTGCGCGGCAGTACGATCCCGCCCGAGGAGCTGAGCTGGCGGTTCTCCCGCTCGCCCGGGCCCGGGGGGCAGTCGGTGAACACCGCGGACAGTCGGGCCGAGCTTTCCTTCGACCTCGCGGCGTCGACGGCGCTGCCGCCCGCGCTCAAGCGGCGAGCGCTCGCCGCGCTCGACAGCAGGCTGACCGACGGCGTCATCACGGTCGCCGCGTCGGAACATCGATCCCAGCTTCGCAACCGGGAGGCGGCAGCGGCCCGGCTGGCCGAGTTGCTGACCGAGGCGACCGCCCCGCCGCCGAAGGCGCGCCGGCCGACCAAGCCGAGCCGGTCCGCCATGAAACGGCGGCAGGCCGACAAGCAGCGGCGCTCGCAGACCAAGCGGCTCCGCCGCTCCGCCGAAGACCAGTAACTGGCGGTAGCACGCCTGCCGCTCGCGCGGGCGGTTGGCCGGCGGTTCGCGCGGGCGGTTGGCTGGTCCGGTTGTCGGCTACAGGAGCCGGCAGCCGACGGTCGCGGCCGACTGCCCGGTCGCCGACAGCGTGCCGCTGACGGCACTGGCCGCGACGGGTGCGCCGCAGCTCTCCAGGCTGGCCACGAGGATGCGGAACGATACGGTCGCGGTGGCCCCTGCGGCGACAGGTCCGTGCGTGCAGGTCGAGCCCGAGCAGGACCACCCCGACGAATCGGTGCCGAGCCCGAGCAGGGTGATCCCGGCGGGCAGGGCGAGACTGGCCGTGATTCCGCCGGTCGCGGCCGTGCCCTGGTCCGACACCCGCACCGCGACGGTGTCGGTGACTCCCAGGTTGAGCAGGCCGTTCACGGTGACGCTGACGCCGAGCTTGGCCGCCGCGTTGGCCCCGCTGGTCAGCGGCGCCGTCGGCGAAGGCGTCGCCGTGGCCGTCGGC
>DASPZH010000432.1:0-5931 GCA_035636335.1 Streptosporangiaceae bacterium | reverse complement strand
ACCTGGCGGTGCAGCTCGCTGTAGCTGATCCGCACATGTTCGTCGGTCTCGAGTTCTGGCACCCAGACGATCGCGGTCTTATCCGGGCTGGACTGAGCGTGGCGGTCGACGCAGTTGTAGGAGGCATTGAGCCTGCCGCCGGCGAACCACTTCCAGAATGGCGCGTTCGACGTGTCAAGTGCCGTGTGCCACTTTTCATCCCAGGTGAGTAGATCCGCATACTCCGCGAAGCAGTCGGGGAACTTGTCCTCGGCGAACCTGGCGAAGATGGCGGGGTCGGCGGCGTTGGCCTGAGCGACGAACTGCGGGGGCGGCTGGTAGTAGTCCTCCTCGCGCCAGTGGACCGCGATCTGGGATTCGGAGACCTCGGTTGCCGGGTTATCCGTCATTTGCTCGACCTCCAGATGGAAGGGATTTCCGCAGAGCGGCCTATGCCGTTCTCGTCAAGCAGGCCTAGCCGCACCGTTGCTAGCCGCACCGTTGCTAGCCGCACAGCAGTGTGCTACCAAATCGTATCGCCGCAGCACAAGACCCGACAGGCTGGTTCCGCCGCCGCGCCGATGGGCCACGGCGGGCACGGGCGACGATCCGGGCGCGGTCGCCGCCACCAGGTTGACATCGCTGCCAGGGACGGTATCTTCTTGCCAGCCATGCGGCGGGGAGCGGCGGGGAGCGGCGGGCGGGGTTGGACTTGGAAGGGGCCCAGACATCCAGTAGACAACGAAGAGCGATTCCGCTGCCGACGGGACGCCCCTCGGTCCGAAGGATGCCTGGGCCTCTTCCTCGTGCGGCCGCGTGATCGACTACGCTTGCGCGGTCGGGACGTGGGGCGCGGCGCGCTCCCGGATAGCCGGAACCCTCCGGCGGGCTGAGATCGTTGCTAGTCATGCCCGAAGAATCCACTTCATCCTGAGGCAGGAACGCGGTGACTTCCACGGAGCGGCCAGCCGAGCCGCTTGGTCAGGTAGCTGTCATCATCCCGACCTACAACGAGCGCGACAACATCGAGCCGATCGTGGGCCGGGTCAGGACCGCCGTTCCCGAGGCTCACGTCCTCATCGTCGACGACAACAGCCCGGACGGCACCGGCGAGATCGCCGACAAGCTCGCGGCCCGCGACCCGAACGTCCACGTGCTGCACCGGCCGGGCAAGTCCGGCCTGGGCACCGCGTACATCGCCGGCTTCGGCTGGGGCCTGGACCGCGGCTACGGGGTGCTCGTCGAGCACGACGCGGACGGTTCGCACGATCCGGCCGACCTGCCGGAGATGCTGGCCGCCCTGGAGCGCGCCGACCTGGTGATCGGCTCCCGGTACGTGCCCGGCGGGACGGTCGTGAACTGGCCTAAGTCGCGCGAGGTGCTGTCGCGCGGCGCGAACGTCTACGTCAGGATGATGCTCGGCATCGGCATTCACGACGCCACGGCCGGCTTCCGCGCCTACCGGGCGGCGACGCTGCGCGCGATCGGCCTGGACCAGGTCCAGTCCCAGGGCTACTGCTTCCAGATCGACCTGACCCTGCGCACCGCCGAGCGGGGCTTCGCGATCCGCGAGGTGCCGATCACGTTCACCGAGCGGGCGCGCGGGGCGAGCAAGATGAGCCAGGCGGTCGTCGCCGAGGCGCTGTGGCGCGTCGCCCAGTGGGGCGTGGCCGGGCGGCTCGGACGGCGCCGGCCCGCGCACCGCTCCTGATGGCCATGCCGACCGAGTGCGCCCTACGCGCTGCGGCGCTGCCTCGCGGGCGCCGCGGTCGGCTGCGCCTCGCCGCGCTGGCCCCTGATGATCGCGAGCCGCTCGGCGAGCACTTCCTCCAGGTCCGAGATGCTCCGGCGCTCCATCAGCATGTCCCAGTGGCTGCGCGGCGCCTTGACTTTCGCCGCGGTCGCCTGGTCACCGCTCGCGGTCGACGCGGTCGCGCCGCAGATACGGCACTCCCACTTCGCCGGCACCTCGGCCTCCGCGGCGAACGGCACGCTGAACCGGTGGCCCTTCGGGCACTCGAAGGCGACCTCCTGGCGCGGGGCCAGGTCGGTGTTGCGGTCGTTCTCATAGCTCGTGGCACCCAGGCGGGTGCCGCGTAGTGCGCGTTCGGCCATATGCTCGACGCCTCCGGGCGCTCGACGTTCCTACATGTCAACGGCAGGGACACCGGCTAGATTCCCGCGCGGCCGTGCTTCCAACCGCGAAAGCGTGCTGCAGGTCGCGGTCAATGCACCGTCGCGACCAGCCCGCGGCCCGACTGCACGGCGCCGCCATGAGGCTCAGGCCAGCGGGTGCCACTGGCCGCGATCTGTCAGGACATCGCGCAGCAGTTCGGTCTTGTCGGTCATGACGCCGTCGACTCCGAGGTCGAGCAGCGAGGCCATGAGCCCCCGGTCGTTGACGGTCCAGACGTGCACCTGAAGGCCGGCCGCGTGGGCCCGGCCGACTAGCGGCGCGGTCGCCAGGCCGATCGGAAGCTGCGCGCACCGGACCGAGCGGGCGGCGAAGGCCGGGCCGAGCAGCCGGCCCGGCACGCCGGAGCGCAGCGCCGCCGCGCCGACCGGCGAGGTGGCCATGCAGACCGGACGGTCGAGCAGCCGCCTGGTGGCCCGCAGCCTGGCGGCGGAGAACGAGGTGATGCAGACCCGGTCCCAGGCGGCCGCGCGGCGGATCAGGTCGGCGAGCGGGCGGACCGCCGGGCCGTCCTTGACGTCGATGTTGAACCGCACGCCGGGCCACGCGCCGAGCAGGTCGGCGAGCAGCGGTATCGGCTCGGTGCCGTCGATCCTGGCCGCCGCCACCTCGCTGGCGGGCAGCCGCGCGATCGCCCCGGTCCGGTCGGTGACCCGGTCCAGGGTCTTGTCGTGGAACGCCACGAGCACGCCGTCGCGGGTCGCGTGCGCGTCGGTCTCCAGGTAGGCGTAGCCGAGCTTGACCGCGTGCTCGAAGGCCCGCCAGGAGTTCTCCGGATGGTGCCCGGCGCCGCCGCGGTGCGCGAACGCGATCGGCCCGGGGTAGTCAAGGAAGCCGGACGGTCCGGTCATCACACACCTCCCATTCCCTCCGGCGCGCCTCGGCCAGCGCGATCGCGGCCGCCGCTGCCACGTTGAGCGAGCCGACCCGGCCGAGTTGCGGGATGTAGGCGACCTGGCCGGCGGCCTCGAGCAGGCCGGGCGAGCAGCCGCGGTCCTCGTTGCCCAGGGCCAGGCAGACATCGCCGCCGAGCGCGGCCCGGTGCAGCGGAACGGCCTGCGCCGCCAGCTCGATCGCGACCAGACGCAGGCCCCGGGCCCCGATCGCCGCGACGGCCGCACCGACCGTCGCCCGCTCGAACGTGACGAGCCGGCCGGCGCCGAGGGCGGTCTTGCGCGCCGACGGGTGCTCGGGGTCGGCCGCGTCGCCGCACAGCCACACGTGCTCCACCCCGAACGCGGCCGCGGTCCTGACGATCGAGCCGAGGTTGAACGGCTGGCCTACCGACTCAAGCAGCAGGCACACCCGAGCCTCGGTGGACCGGCGCCAGGACCGGTTCAGCCGCTTGACCTCAGTCGCCCCGAGCTGGCGGGTCACCGGGCCGCCCCGGCCGTGCGGCGCGCCCCGGTCACCTTCAGCACCCGGTAGCCGGCCCGGGCCGCCGCGCGCTCGGCGGTCCAGCCGGACTCGGCCAGCCATCGCTGCAAGGAGTCGGACCCGAGGTTTCGTTGAACGACAAGGAAGGCAGCCGCGCCGGGAGCGAGCCGGCCAAGCCAGCCGCCCAGCATCGCGTGCAAGGCGCTCTTGCCGATCCTGACCGGCGGGTTGGACCAGATCAGGTCGAACCGCGCGGGCAGCCCGGGGTCGTCCGGGAGCGCGCACGTGACGTTGGCCAGGCCGGCCCGGGCCGCGTTGGCGCCGGTGAGCGCCAGCGCCCTGGTGTTCACGTCGACCGCCCAGACCCGCGCGCCGGGCGCGCGGGCGGCGGCCACGAGCGCGAGCGGGCCGTAGCCGCAGCCCAGGTCGAGCAGGTGCCCGGACGCCGGGGGAGGCGGGGCGACGTCGAGCAGCAGCCGGGTGCCGGGATCCAGGCGCCTCGGCGAGAACACGCCGGAGTCGGTGCCGAGTTCCAGGTGCAGGCCGGGCAGGATCACGTGGACGGCTCCCTGGCGGTGCGCAGCGGATGGCCGGCTGGCGAAGTACTGCTCGCTCACCTGCCGACGGCCGGCGAGACGGCGGGTCGCCCGGCGGACGCGGCCAGCGCGGGGTTGATGTACGTGCGGGTGACCCACCGTTCCACGACGAACGTCAGCACCGGTACCGTGCCGGCCAGCAGCACGATCAGGGTGCCTGGGCTGGCGACCTTCATCCGCACCATCCTGGTCATCGCAAACGCCACGACCACGTAGCAGATGTACAGGATGCCATGCGCGGCGCCGACGTATGTGACGATTACGACGTTGTGCGCGAACACCTGGAGCGGTATCCCCGCGAAGCACAAGATGATCAGCACCGTGCCGGTCAGGTAGGCCAGCGCCCGGTACGCGCGTACCGTCAGGGCGAGCTGCCGGTCGGCCCCGCCCGCCTCCCCTTCCCGCTCCACATGTTCCTCCTCATCCGCGCCCCGCCGGCGCCGCCCGCTAGCGCAGGCCGTGCCACCGGCCGTGGCCCTTGACCTCGGTGTTGAGCCTGGCCAGGTAGGCGTTGTACTCCGCGAGCTCGGTATCGGCCTGGCCGTCCCGCTCACCCGCCTCATCCGGCCCGTCCGCCGCCGGTCCCTGGCCGGCCTGCGCCCGGGCCGGCAGCTCGACCCCGGCCCGGGCGCCGCCCTCGGGCGCGGGGCGCAGTTCGTCCCTGATCGTCTTCACCCAGAAGACGACGCCGAAGATCGCGAAGATCGGCCACTCGAACGTATAGGCCCAGCTCAGCGTGTTGCCGGCGATCGCGCGCCGGAACTGCCAGTCGCCCAGCCAGCTCATCCCGGCGACCGCCGCCGCCGCGAACAGATGCCAGCTCAGCCACCTGGGCGTCAGCAGGATCCGCCACCGCGGCGTGGTCGGCGCGTCGGTCATGACTTGAGCCTAGCGCCGGTTCCCGCGCGACCAGCACGACCACCGCGAATCGGTCAAGGCACCGAGTCGCTACAGAGGGTAGTCAGGGGTTCGGTGATAATCGGCCCCATGGCTCTAGCGCACCTGCTGCCCGGCCGGCTCGGGCCGGCCGGGCGGCTCCCGGGACGGATCGAAGACCTGCGAGGCCCGGCCGGGGGAGTGATCCTGCTGCCCAGGAACCTGTCCTGGCCGGGGATGCGGGAGTGCGATGTCGGCGACGACCGCGGCCGGCGCAGCCTGTACGGGCTGCTGCTGGCCCAGGGCAGCCGCAACGACATCGCCAGGTTCGTCAACGCCGCGCTGCTCCGCCAGGACTGGCCGCTGATCTCCAGGTCACTCGGCACCGGGCTGTCGCGCCGGTGCGAGCGGCGGTTCGGCCTTTCCGCCGGCCGATAGCCTGGCGCCGATAGCCTGGCCTGGTGCGCAAATACGTCATCATGGGGGTCCAGGGCAGCGGCAAGGGGACTCAGGCGGGGATGCTGGCAGCCGACCTCGACCTCATCCATATCGCCGTCGGCGACATCTTCCGCTGGAACGTGCAGCACCACACCAAGCTCGGCGCCCAGGTCAGGCGCACGATGGCGGCCGGCCTGCTGGTCGGCGACGACCTCGTCGAGGGCGTGGTCAGGGAGCGGCTGGGCCAGCACGACTGGAACTACGGCTTCATCGTCGACGGGTTCCCGCGCAACGAGCGCCAGGCCGAGTTCTTCCTCGAGAGCTACGACATCGACGGGGTGATCCACCTCGACCTCCCCGACAGCGAGGTCCGCAGGCGCGTGCTGGCCAGGCGGCTCTGCTCGGGCTGCGGCATGGACTACAACCTGATCGCCAGCAGCCCGCGCGAGGCCGGGCGGTGTGACGTGTGCG
>DASPZH010000431.1:0-5213 GCA_035636335.1 Streptosporangiaceae bacterium | reverse complement strand
GAAGGCATATCCGAGCCTGCGCCGCAGCGACCAGGTTCCCTGGCTGAAGCTGTGCCTGGTCATGGCCAAGGTCCGGGCCGCGCCCTCCCGGTCCGGTCGCGGTGGTCGCGGTGGCCGTGGTGGCCGCGATAGCCGCGCTATCCGTGATAGCCGCAATGGCCCCAGGTCCCCCCATGGTCCCGGCGGCTCGGCCGGTCCCGGCGGCTCGGCCACTCCCGGCCCGACCGGCTCGTCGGTCACGTATGCCGCCCGACGATGAGGAGGGCGACATCGTCGGCAAGCGGCCCGCCGTTGAGCCGCTCCACCGTCTTCAGCAGCGTGTCGGCGAGCGTGTCCTCGAACCCGTGCACGGACGCTCCCGGCGCGGACGCGGCGATCAGGTCGAGCAGGCCCTCCGGGCCGAGCACCCGCCGGTCGACTCCGCCCCTGCCCTCGATCAGCCCGTCGGTGTAGAAGAGCAACGACCATTCCGGGCCAAGCTCAACGGATATCTCGGGCCAGTCCTCGTCGAACAGGCCAAGTGGCGGTCCGGTGCGCCTGTCCCCGAGCATCGTCGGGGGCGACCCGAGCAGGACGGGCGGCGGATGCCCGGCGACCTGCAGGACGCCGGCTCCGGTGGCCACGTCGACGCTGAGGGTGGCGACCGTGGCGAACACCTCGGGCCTGAGCCGCTCCCTGCTCAGCACTTCCTGCAGGCAGGCCAGGATCTGGCCGGGCTCGTGTCCGGACAGCACCAGGGTCCGCCAGGCGACCCGCAGGCACACGCCGAGCGCCGCCTCGTCGGGCCCGTGGCCGCAGACGTCGCCGATCAGCGCGTGCAGCGTGCCGTCGCTCAGCTCGACCAGGTCGTAGAAGTCGCCGCCGAGCAGCGCCTGGTCCCGGCCCGGCCGGTAGCGCAGCGAGTGGTACAGGCTCGGATCGGTCAGGATCGGGACCGGCAGCAGCCCCCGCTCCAGCCTGGCGTACTCGGCCTGCCTGATCGCCGCCTCACGCAGTTGGCGGGCCGACTCGTTCGCGCGCTTCCGCTCTATCGCGTACCTGATGCACCGGCTCAGCGTCGCGCCGTCCACCTGCCCCTTGACCAGGTAGTCCTGCGCGCCGACGGACATGGCCGCGACCCCGAGCGAGGCGTCGCTGGCACCGGTCAGCACCAGCACCGCGGCGTCGGGAGCCAGGCTGAGGACGTGCCTGAGCCCGTCGAAGCCCACCGAGTCCGGCAGCCCGAGATCGAGAAGCACGCAGACCGGCCCGGCCTCCAGCTCCGGCGTGGCCGCCGCCAGGCTCTGCTGCCAGGACAGTGACACCCCGAGCCCGGCGTCGCGCAGGTACTCCCGCACGAGGATGGCGTCGGCCTCGTCATCCTCGATCAGAAGTACCGCCACCACCTCGTCGGCGATACCCTCCGTGGCAAGCTGGAGCATTCAGCAATCCTTCAGATGGTTCTGCCTGCTCGGCTGGTTCTGCCTGGCCGGCCTATCGACCGGAGCTTACTCGGGAAGGGAGAATGGTGGCTTGTTCGGCGGCAATCGGATGGATGCGCAGAGCGGGCGGCTGACCATCGGAGTGCACTGAAATGCTGGACCGCGCCCGCGGCGCTGCCCGGCTGTGGCGACCACCCGCCAGATGGTAGATCGTGGTAGTTATCGGAAGCGTTTCGCTGATACGAGGTGGCGGTGTCTGAAGGGCAGTCGCACGAGCCGAGTGCCGAGCTCGCGCTGGCCGCCGGGGAACTGCTGACCCTGGCCAGCGCCTCGGAGACGCGGGCCATGCACCGGCTCGTCGAGCTGGCGGCCCGGCACGTGCCCGGGTGCTCGGGGGCGACAGCGGCGCTGTGCCGGGACGGCGAGGTGACCCTCGCCGCGGCCAGCCATCCTGACCTGTCCGAGCTCGCGGACATTCAGCAGGCGCGGCGGCGCGGTCCGGCGGTCGACGCGCTCGCCGAGGGCCGGCCGGTGGGCTGCCCGGACACGCTCGGCGAGACGCGATGGCCGGAGTTCGCGAGCCGGGCGCTGTCACTGGGCGTGCGGTCATCGCTCACCCTCGTGCACCGGTCGGGCCCGGTCGCCCTGACCCTGACCATGTACGCCACGCGCCCGCGCGCGCTCGACCAGGAGCGGGTGCCGATCGGTGAGCTGCTAATCGCGCTCGGCGGCGCCGTCGTGCGGAACACGTCGGCGTATGACGCTGCCCAACGCGCCGTGCGCCAGCTCAGCGAGGGCGCCGGCTCAAGGTCGGTGGTCGACCAGGCCAAGGGAATCTTGATGGTCGGCTTGAGCTGCAGCGCGGAGGAGGCGCTGCGGCGGATGCGCGAGATCTCGCAGAGCCGTCATATCAAGGTCACGGAGGTGGCCAGGCGGATCGTCGAGTCGCACGAGCTCGAGCGACGCTGAACGGGCACTAGACGCTCGCCGCGTGCGGCTGATCTAGTTGGCGTGTAGTTCCGTGCCGAGATAGGACGCATCGTGCAGGTAGCACCACAGGCTGACGACACGACGAGCCAGGTCGCCGAGCTGGAGAAGCGCCATGCCGCGCTGCGGCTGGCGGCGAGCCTGCCTGCCGCCGACCTCAGCGCGATACTTGACGCGGTGTTCACCGAGCTCGAGGGTGCGATCGGACTGCTGGCGGCGCCTGACGCGGTGCCCGGCCGGGCCGGTGCCGGACGGGCCGGCGACGCCGACGGCTCTGAGCGCCGCCTGCTGCGCGCCGCGTTCTCCGACGTCCCCGTCCCGCTGTTCCTGCTCGCCACGGACGGCACGGTGCTCAGGGTCAACGAGGCGGCCGGTCAGCTTCTCGGGTCACGGCCCGGCTACGCGACCGGCCGCCCGATCACCGCGTTCGTGGCGCTGCCGGACCGGGCGACGGTGCAGACGCAGCTCAACGCCGTGGCCAGGAGCGGTCGCGTCGGACGGGTCCGGTGCGGCCTGCTCGGATCGGCCGGGACCGTGGCGGGGGAGCTTGCCACCGGATTGGTTCGGGTCAGCGGCGAGGCCGACCGGCTGGTCGTGGCGGTGTCCGGCGGCGCAGGCGCGGGAGCCGCGTCCGGAGACCAGGCGGGAGCCGCGTCCGGAGACCAGGCGGGAGCCGCATCCGGGAACCCGGCGGGAGCCGCGCCGGGGCACGCGGCCGGAGCGGTCGAGGCCATCACCCAGCGGATGGACCTGGTCACCGCGGTGACCAGGCGCCTGCTGGAGAACGAGAGCTTCGGCGAGTCGACGAAGCTGCAGCGCAGCGTCCGGCTGCTGGCGGGCGAGCTGTCCGCCTGGGTCATCGTCGATCTCGACCGCCGGGGACTGCTGATCCGGCAGCTCGTCATCGGCCCGGAAGGACCGGGACTGGCCGGGATCAGCGACTCGGCCGCGTCGGTGAACCCGACCCCCGGATCGCTGCCGCAGATCGTGCACGATTCGGGGCATGCGGTGCTCATCGCGCACGCCGAGGATGCCGGGGTGCTCGGCCCCGGGCCAGGTGACATGCCGCTGCTGATGCTGCTGGGAACGACCTCCGTGATGTCGGTCCCGATCACCGACGGCGAGAACCGCTACGGGGTGCTGACGCTGGCCAGGCGGACCGGGGAGAGCCATTTCGAGATCGCCGATCTCGGTCTGGTCGAGGAACTGGGCGAGCAGCTTGCCCTGGCCATCCGGGGCGATGAGATGTTCCGCCGCAGCACCGAGATCGCCGATGCGCTGCAAGCGAGCCTGCTGCCGCGGCGCCTGCCCGAGATCCCCGGCGTTGAGCTGGCGGCGGAGTATCTCGCGGCGACGGAGGGCATCGAGATCGGCGCCGACTTCTACGACGCCTACCGGACCCCGGGTGGCTGGGGCTTGTCCGTTGGCGATGTCTGCGGTAAGGGCGAGGAGGCCGCGGCGGTCACCGCGGCAGCGCGCCACGCGATCCGGGTCATCGCGCACGGGACCGCCGACCCGGCCGCCGTCCTGTCCGGCGCGAACGAGATCCTGCTCGCCGAAGAGCTCAGCGGCGGGTTCGTCACCGCGAGCATCGCCCATCTGGGCTGGCTAAAGGGAGGACTGCACGCCGTTCTCGGCAGCGCGGGGCACCCGAGCGCCGCGATCATCCACCCGGACGGACGGGTCCAGCTTCCCGGCGGCGGCGGGCTGCCGCTCGGGCTGGACTCCGACCCGCAGCCCGGAGTCCACGAGGTCACCATGCGCAAGGGTGACATCCTGTTCCTGTACACCGACGGCCTCACTCATGCGCGCGGGCTTGACCGAACCTATTTCCAGGCACGGCTGACCGACGAGCTGGCCGGCCTCGCCGGACGTGCTCCCGACCAGGTCGCGGCGGCCATGCGCCGGACCTTGCTCGAGTTCACGGCCGGCCATCTGATCGACGACATCACCATGCTGGTGCTGCGGGTCGGCGCCAATCCCGTGCGGTCGCAGCGCAGGAAGTGACCCGGCCGGACCGCGGACCGCCGGGCGGGCCGGACCGCGGCGCATCGGGCGGGCCGGACCGCGGCGCATCGGGCTGATGAGTAAGGGCGGCAATCCCGGGCAGTGATGTGCTGGTCCATGCACGTAAGTGACGGCGATGCCGCCTCGAACGCCGAGTGGCGCACGCTGGGGAAGACTGATCGCGATGATGCACGCAGATGCCGACTGGCGCTCGCAGGGCGCGTGCCTGTCCGCCGATCCTGAGCTGTTCTTTCCGCTGTCGTCGGCGGGACCATCGGTCGAGCAGCTCAATGAGGCGAAGATGGTCTGCGCTCGCTGCCTTGTCAAGACGCAGTGCCTGGACTTCGCCCTGGCGACGCGCCAGGTACACGGCGTGTGGGGCGGCACGAGCGAGGAGGAGAGACGGCCGCTTCTGGCGCACCCGGACCGGGCCCGGCCGGCCGTGCCGCGCCGCGTACACGCGCCCGCGGGCCGGCCACGCTGACCAGCCGCCCACGCTGACCGGCTTGCGCTGGCCCGGGCCGCGCTGGCCCGGGCAGCGCTGGCCCGGGCAGCGTCTTGGGCGGGTGGCTACTTCTCGATGTACTCGACGATCGACTCGCGCTCCACCGGGCCCTCGGCCATCGTGGGCGCGGCGTCGCCGGCCTTGAGGCTAGTCGCCGGCTTACGCGCGTCGGCGTCGGCGGTCTCGGTGAAGTCCGGCGAGCCCTTCACGAGCACGCTTCGGCGCAGCCAGCCCTTCCCGCGGCGCGGGATGACCAGGCCGGTCAACGCCGTCAGCATGAGCACCCAGCCGAG
>DASPZH010000430.1:0-4175 GCA_035636335.1 Streptosporangiaceae bacterium | reverse complement strand
TCGCCGCCTACCGCGAGCACTTCGGAGTCGAGCTCGACCGGGTACCCGCTCAGCCGGCGCCTGGACCGGCATAGCGGCCGCCCGCGCCGCCAGGGACTTCGCCAGGTCCGACGCGATCCGCGGCGAGCTCGCCGGTGCCGGGGTCACCGTGGAGGACCGGCCGGGAGGGGCGTCGACATGGCGCTGGACCTGACTCGCCCCGCCGACGCGACTCCCCCGCCGACGCGACTCGCCCCGCCCACACGACCCTGTCCAAGAACCTGCCTGACCTGCGACGGCCGGGCGAGGTCATCGCGGCGGGCTCGCGGTAGAACGGGAGCGTGGAGGGCTCGTTGTAGATCTGCATGACCTCCTCGGGGCTATGCCGGTGCAGGCGCCGGCTGAGCGGGTACCCGGTCGAGCTCGACTCCGAAGTGCTCGCGGTAGGCGGCGAGCACAGAATCGTCCGTCGGGAGCTGATCCTCGGTCCGCGCCCCGCCCGTGGTTCTGATCAGCGTCCGGCCGCTGAGCGACACCCGGCCGTTGTCGGTGAGCAGCGAGCAGATCAGGCCCTGGGTGAAGTGCGACCGCGGGGAGGTCTGCTGCCACCAGCAGGTCGGGACGAAGTCCCCGAGCACTCGTTCCCGCCGTTCAAGCCGGTACTGCGGCTCCCCGTCCTTCAGCACGTCCACGTCCCCGTCCTCCGCGTCGGCGAGCAGGAACCGGCCGGCCGGGTCGCGCTGGTCCTGCCTGCTCTCGAGCAGCAGCGGGAAGGTGGCGTGGCTGCCGAAGCCGACGTCGGCCAGCCAGGGGCCGCTGTCTTCGGCGGGGTGCACGACCAGGGCCAGGTGGTCGAACGGCGGCCCCAGGCCGCCGTCCCCGTGCACCCGGGCGGCGACCCGGCGAACCTGGAAGCCGAGCGCCTCGAGCAGCAGCGCGAACGCCCCGTTCAGCTCGTAACAGAATCCGCCTCGGCGCCTGACCACAACCTTGTCGATCAGGTCGTCCGCGCTCAGCGAGATCGGCTCGGCCAGGTGGATGCTCAGGTTCTCGAACGGCACCGTCATCTGGTGCGCCCGGTGCAGCGCGCCCAGCGCCGGCGCGTCGGCCGGACCCGGGCGCTCGACGCCGATCCGCAGCAGGTATTCATTAAGGAGCTTGTCGTCCATGTCCCTACGGTAAGCAGCGGAGGTGAGCGCGGATGGCGACGCCCTCGTCAGGTTTGCCGCTAGTCGAGATCGACGGCGCCCGCGCATCGGCGGAGCAGTTGCGCGCGGCGGCGCTCGGCGGATACGGCCACTTCACGGCGATGCAGGTCCGCAGCCGAGGAGTGCGCGGCCTCGGTCACCACTTGTCCAGGCTTGATGCGGCGAACCGCGAGGTATTCGGCGCTCCGCTTGACACGGCGGCTGTCCTAGACCACATCCGCCATGCCCTGGGCGACGATGTGGCCGATGCGTCGGTCCGGGTCTACGTGCACGAGGGTGCCGCGTCACCGTCGGTCATTGTGACGGTCCGGCCGCCGGCCGGCATGCCCAGCGCGCCATGGAAGCTGATGTCGGCGCCCTACCAGCGCTCGCTGGCTCACATCAAGCACGCCGCCGACTTCGGGCAGCGGTACTACCAGAAGCTGGCTCACGACGCCGGCTTCGACGAGGCGCTGCTGACCGGTCCCGACGCGATCGTCTCCGAGGGCAGCATCACGAACATCGGCTTCTTCGACGGGACGGCAGTGACCTGGCCGGCGGCACCGGCCCTGCACGGGATCACGATGCAGCTCATCGAGCCGGCGCTCGCCGCCCGTGGTGTGCCGTCACGCCGCGCTCACGTTCGGGCCCATGACCTGCGGTCCTTCTCCGGCGTTTTCGTCACCAACGCGCGCGGGATCGCCCCCGTCGGTCGGGTCGACGACGTGGCGCTGCCGGTCGACACCGAGCTGATGCGCAGGCTCGCCGAGGTCCACGAGTCGCTCGCCTGGGACGGCATCTGAAGCTGTCCTGAAGTGGCCGGCCGGTGCACGGCTGTGCTGGAATGCCGGCATGGGCGAGCCGGGCGATCTGCTGGTCAGTGCGGAGCTGAACCTGGCGGAGCACGCGTGCCACCTGCACCGGCATCTGGACGGAGCACGCGTGCCACCTGCATCGGCATCTGGACGGAGCACGGGTCATCGAGACCGGCGAGCTCGTGATCGCGGACAGCGGACTCCGGCCTCCGGCCTCCGCCCGGATGGATCCGGGGATTCATCCGGAGTGGCCGGATGAATCCCCGGATTCATCGGCGCAACCCTGGCGGGCGGCGGGCGGCGGGCGGCGCGGCGGTGCTGCGCCACGGGCGCCGCGAGGCCGTGCGCCTCGTCGATGTTCCGGTGGAGTCCAGGCCCCCGATCCTGCGCCGCTACCTGGAAGTGGCTCCGGGAGGGCGCCCGCACATTCCGGTCGACCGTAACGCCCCGCGGCAGGCGTTCGAGCGGATCGCTCCCGCGATCCCCGTCTTCCGCATCACCGTGCCGACCACAGACCGGCCCGCGCAGCCAGTATCTCGGCGACGGCCCGCACGAAGCCGGCAAGCTGGTTAGCGGTGAGTGCCAGGCTGAGCGCCAGGTAGCCGCGCGGGGCGATGTAGTAGCCGCGTTCGAGCAGGTCGAGGAAGAGCAGTTCGAGCAGCTTCGGGTCGCTGCCGGCCAGATCCCGCGTGCTGCGCACCGGCCGGGTCGTGGCGTGGATGGCGAGCAGGCTGCCGACACCGGTGGCCGACAGCGGCGCGCCTGCGGCGCGGAAGGTCCGCCCGAGTTCCTCGCGCAGCGCGTCGCCCGTGGCGGTGTGCCGCTCGGCGACCTGCGGCGGGTAGACCTTCGTCAGGCCGGCGTGGCCGGCGGCCATCGACGCGACGTTGTTGTTGAACGTCCCGGCGTGCGGCAGCGCGCCGGCGCGAGCCGGGTCGAACTGGGCCATCACGTCCCCGCGGCCGCCGAAGGCGCCGAACGAGGAGCCGCCGCCGATGTACTTGCCCAGCGTGGTCAGGTCGGGCGAGATCCCCAGCCGGCCCTGGAGCCCGCCGGCGCCGGTGCGGGAGGTCATCACCTCGTCGAAGATGAGCAGCGCGCCGGCCTGCCGCGTCGTCTCCCGCAGCGTCGCGAGAAACTCGGGGTCGCCGGGAAGGCAGCCACCCGAACCGAGCATCGGCTCGACCAGCACGCACGCGAGCGCCCCGGCGTGCTCGCCCAGCAGCGCCCGGGTCCCCGCGGTGTCGTTGTACTCGGCCAGCAGCACATCGTAGGGCGCGTTCACCGGCGACTGCCCGGTCGTGAAGGACAGCAGCCCGCCGTGATATCCCCCGCGGAAGGCCAGCACCCGGTCCCGGCCGGTGAAGGCACGGGCGGCCGAGAGCGCCATCAGGTTGGCCTCGGTCCCCGAGTTGGTGAAGCGAACCCGCTCGATCGACGCGAACCGCGCGCAGACGGCCTCGGCGAGGTCAACCTCGTACCTGGTGTGCGCGCCCCGGCTCACCCCCTCGCGCAGCGCGTCGACCATGGCCTCGAGCACGACCTGGTTGGAGTGCCCGTACAGCCCGGCCGAGTACTCGCCGAGCAGGTCGACGTACTGGTACCCGTCGACGTCCTCCAGCATCGCGTCCCACGCCCTGGCGATCCGCAGCGGGAATGGCCGGTGGTAGAGCACCGACCGGGTATTGCCGCCAGGCAGGAACGCCTGCGCCCGGTCGTGCAACGCCGCGGTCAGCGGCCTGCGGCCGGCGAAGCGCTCCCGCGCCTGCGCGACCGCCGCGGTCACGGTGTAGGACTGCGCCTGGGTCACGGTCGTTTCCTCGTCCGCCGGGGTAGTACCTAATGGTGAAAAAGCTAATCGAGATCCTCGTCTGCTTCATACACCCGCTCGCCGTCGTGCTCATCTGGATCGACCTCGCGACCCGCAGCGACCTGGCGACCGGCCCGAAGCTGGCGTGGGCGATCTTCAGCATCATCCCGCTGGTGCCTTTTGTCTACGTGCTCACCAGCGGCGACCTCTGGTAGGTCCGGCGCGTGGCAGGCCGGCGCGCTACGCGGCGTCGCCGGCCGGAGCGGAACCGATCCGTTTCAGCTCGGCCAGGTCGCCGGGCGCGATCCGGTCCAGCAGGCCGGCCGCCGCACAGTTGGCCCGGAGCTGCTCGGGACTGGTCGCGCCGAACAGCACGCTCGCCAC
>DASPZH010000429.1:0-5249 GCA_035636335.1 Streptosporangiaceae bacterium | reverse complement strand
GTTCTTCGCGTACGCCCAGTAGTTCGGGATGTCGCTGCCGACGTGGTAGCCCATGACGTCGGGATGGCAGGGCCCGCTGGACCGGCACAGCTCCTTGTCCGCCTGGGCAACGAAGCCGTCCATCTTCCCGCCGTCGACGTCGGCTCGAAACGGGATCTCCGCGTGGGGGTCGTTGCCGTTGCTGTCGTGGTGGTCCACCCACGGCCTGCGGCAGCCCCCGTTGCGCGGGTCGGGCAGGCAGACGCCCTTGGGGATGCCGTCCGCTCCGGGGAAGGTGCCGAAGTAGGAGTCGAAGGACCGGTTCTCCTGCATGATCACGACGACGTGCTTGATCTTGTGGATGCCCAGGTTGATGCCCGAGTCCGACTTGCCGGCGGAGGACCGCGCGAGCACGCCCGCGCTGACCGCCATGAGGACGCCGACGGACAGGAGCGAGATGGGCGCAAGTCCGGATCGCAAGCGGACCTGCATGCACCCTCCTCACGAACTACCAGTTCACATGCGAAAGTACCAGAGCCGGGAAAGACACGCCGAACCAGCGCGAGGCATGGCTGGCACCTGCCGGGCGCGCCCCTTTGGCCCGTCACGTATGGTTGCCAACCCTGCCCTTCGCGGGGAACACTTCGGCACAACGGCTCGCCACGCGGCTGCCCGAGCGGGGCGGCCGCCAGTCCACTCGGGAGGCCGGGTGCCACTCGTCACCGTCATGGTCGTCGTGCTCGTCCTGCTGTGCGCCGCGGGTGTCGTCATGTGGACCAGGCTCGCGGCGTCCAACGCACGGGTCATCGACGCACCCCACGGAGAGCTGCGCGAGCTCTTCAGGGGCGGCGTCATGGCCAGGCACATCATCACCAGCGGCACGCTCGTCCGGCTGGAGTTCTTCGACTGGGGCATCCGGCTCCGCGGCACCGCGATCAGCCGCTGGATCGTACCGACCTGGGAAGCCGGCTACCACGAGCTGGCGATCGCGGAACTCGTCGCGCTGCCGGCCAGCAGGGTCGCCGTCTCGTTCCGGCTGCGCGGCTCCGAGCCGCGTGGCATCGCCTTCCTGTCCGACCACAGCCAGCGGGTACTGCGAGCGCTCGAGGCTCACGGCGTGCAAGTCAACCGCTCCCTCACCGTGATCCGGCGCGTCGAAGAGCTGTACCACTAGCCGGGAGGAGCTCAGCACGCGCATCGATCCGCTGACCGGCACGCACGTCATGGTGACACCGTGGCGGCAGGACCGGCCGCTCCTGCCCGACGATTCGTGCCCCTTCTGCCCGGGTGGTCTCGAGGCCCCCGGCCCTTACGACGTACGGCGCATCGCCAATCGCTGGCCGGCCCTGCCCGGCGAGCGCCACGAGGTGATCCTGCACAGCCCGGACCACGAGGCGACCTTTCCCGCCATCGGTGCGTCCGGCGCGGCGAAGGTCATCGAGCTGTGGTCGCAGCGCACGGCGGCGCTGTCCGCCCGCGATGACGTGGCCTATGTCTTCGTGTTCGAGAACCGGGGACGCGCGATCGGCGCGACGATCGACCACCCGCACAGTCAGATCCTGGCCTTCGCCGAGATCCCTCCCGTTCCGCAGGCCGAACTGTCGGCCGCCGGCTGCCTGCTCTGCCGTCAGCCCGACAGCAGGCTCACCGTCGCCCAACGGTCCGCCTGGCTCGCCCACGTGCCGTGGGCCCCCTCGTGGCCGTTTGAGATGCTGATAGTCCCGCTCGGCCACGTGCCCGACCTGCCCGCGGCGGGCGCCGACCTCCGCCGCGGGCTCGCTGCCATCCTCGTCGAGTGCCTGACCCGGCTGGACGCCCTGCTCGGGCCCGCTGCTCCCTACATGCTCTGGGTACATCAGCGGCCGGCGGCCGGCGGGCACTGGCCGGACGCTCATCTGCACCTGCATCTCGCGCCTGCTCTTCGCGGGCCGGGCCTGACCCGTCACCTCGCCGCCGCCGAGTTCGGCGCAGGATGCTTCTTCGATCCGGTCGATCCGCTCGAGGCGGCGGCCCAGCTCAGGCTCGGCCGACCGGCCACTTGACGAATCAGATGAACGTTCTTTTAATTCTTCCATGGGCCGCATCGCGGGGGTCACCGCGACCGAGACTCGTGACCGGCTGCTGCGTGCCGCCGCGGACGCGTTCGCCGAGCACGGCTACGACGGCACGCGCGTCGCCGACATCGCCGCGGCCGCCGGGGTCAGCAACGGCGCGCTGTACGCCCACTTCGACTCCAAGGCGGACCTGCTCGTAGACGCCCTGCGCGCGCACGGGCGCCGGCTGCTCGCCGACCTGTTCGCCGCCGACCCCGACCGGTCGATCACCGACCTGCTCCTCGCGATCGGCCGCAAGCTCCCCCGCCGTCGCGAGGCCCGTGGCTACCTGATCGTCGAAGCGCTGGTCGCGGCGCGCCGTGACGAGGACGTGGCCCGGCCGATGCGCGACTACATCGGCGAGCGCGCCGACCGGCTGGCCGGGCTCATGCGCGTTGCCCAGGCGGACGGCGAGGTCGACCCGGCCCTGTCAGCGAACGCGCTGGCCCACTTCTGCCTCCTGCTCGCGATGGGCAGCGCGCTGGTGACCCCCGACCTGCACGCGGTCGGCGACCAGGAGTGGATCGCGCTGCTCGGCCGCGTCATGGCCGCGGTCACCCGCACCGACACCACTCCCCAGACGGGAGTAACGCAGACGGGAGTCACGCAGTGAGAGTGCAGATCAGCTCCGAGCACTGCCAGGGGCACGGCCGCTGCTACGACCTCGCCCCCGACCTGTTCGGAGATGACGACGAGGGCTACGGCACGGTGCTGGGCGACGGAGTCGTACCACCCGGCCGAGAGCACGATGCCCGCCTTGCGGTGTCCAACTGTCCCGAGCGCGCGATCGACGTCGCCGAGGAGACCTGACATGGCCGTTGACGAACGCTTCCCCCGCGACCCCGGCGAGACGAACGACGAGGAGGAGTTCGGCACCCGCAGCGCGATCATCACGGGCCCGGTCTCTGACTGGGCCACCGACTTCTCCCACCTCGAGCCCGAGTGGTCCGCCGACCCGTACCCGATCCAGGACGACCTGCGCCGGCGCTGCCCGATCGCACGCACCGGCCGGTTCGGCGGCGGCTGGCTGCCGACGCGGTACGAGGACGTCGCCGCGATCGCTTACGACACCGAGCGCTTCAGCTCGCGGTCGATCATCATGGGCAACTTCCGGCCGCCACCCGAGCTGGCGCCGGTCGGCGGCTCGCCGCCGATCTCCTCCGACCCGCCGTTCCACCGCGACGCGCGCAAGCTGCTGCTCCCCGCGTTCACCAAGACCGCGGTGTCCAGGCAGGAGCCGGCGACCAGAGCGTTGTGCCATGGTTTGATCGACGCGTTCGAGGGGCGGGATGTCGTCGACGCCGCCGCCGAGTTCGCCCAGCACATCCCGATGCGCGTGATCGCCGACATGCTGGGGTTTCCGCCGCAGGACGGGCCGCGGTTCCGTGAGTTCGTCGAGAACACCCTCGAGGGCATCAACCTGCCGCCCGAGGAGCGCATCACGCGGATGTCGGCCCTGTTCGACTACCTGCTCGCCCAGATCCACGACCACCTCGACCACCCGCGCGACGACCTCACCACCTTCCTCATCGACGCCGAGCTTTACGGCCGCAAGCTCGATCCTGACCACGTCGCCGGCACGATGGCCCTGCTGCTCATAGCCGGCATCGACACGACGTGGAGCGCGATCGGCGCCTCGCTGTGGCACCTGGCGAGGAACCCGCGTGACCGCGAGCGGCTGGTCGCCGAGCCTGGCCTGCTGCCGACGGCGATGGAGGAGTTCCTGCGCGCCTACGCGCCGGTCACGATGGCGCGGCTGGTGAAGCAGGATATGGCTTTCCGCGGCGCGGACATGAGGGCCGACGACTGGATCCTGCTGTCGTTCCCGGCCGCCAACCGCGACCCGGCGCAGTTCGACCGCGCCGGCGAGGTCGTCATCGACCGCGAGGTCAACCGGCACGCCGCGTTCGGCCTCGGCATCCATCGGTGTGTCGGCTCGCATCTGGCGCGCATGGAACTCCGGGTCGCACTCGACGTCTGGCTCGAGCGGATTCCCGTTTTCAGTCTCACCGACCCGTCCGCGGTGACCTGGTCCAAGGGGCAGATCCGCGGCCCGCGCACTCTCCCGCTGCGGATCCGCTGACGGCCCGGTCCCGGACGGGAAGCGGCCCCGGCTCTCGCCGGTCGCTGCGACGCGGGAGTCTGCCGGGGCCGCCGGCCGGTCCGATCGGCTTCTGGCTTGCCGATCGCGTGCGGTCAGTTGGAGCAGCCGGGGATGGTGTTCAGCGGCGAGCAGTTGTCCGGGTTATTGTCGCGGACGATCGTGTTCGTCAGGGTGACGTTGTTGTTCCCGGTCGCGATTCCGCCGCCAGCCGATCCCGTGTTCAGCCGCACCTGGCTGCCGGCCAGCGAGGTGGTGCCGAGGTTCGAGATCCCGCCCCCCAGGCTTCCCGACGTGTTGTTGGTGAAGGTGGTCTGGAAGATCCGGGTTATGCCCGCCGGCTGGGTGTTCAGGCCGCCGCCGTTGATCGGCGCCGTGTTCGCGTTGACCGTGCTGCCGGACAGCGTCAGCAGCCCCGAGTTGATAATGCCGCCGCCCCCGACGCCGGTCGTGGTGTTGTTGCTGATCAGGGTGCCCGAGATCGTGGCCGTCGCGGCCGCGGAGTTCGCTACGGCTCCCCCGTTACCGGCCGTGTTTCCGGAGAACTTGGCCTGGCTGACGCTGAGCGTGCCCCCGTTCAGGATCCCGCCGCCAAGACCCGCGGTGATCCCATTCTGGATCGCGACGTGACTCACGCTGAGCGTCCCGCCGACGGCAACTTCCAGGATGCGGAATGACGGCGCGAACGGAACGCGCCTGATCACCGAGTTCTGCGTGCCCGCCAGGGTGATGTTCCCCGTGATGATCGGCAGGCCATCGGCGGCGGTCGCGGGAGCGAAGATGTTGAAGGTGCAGCTGAAAGGAAGAACGATCGTGGTGGCGACGCCGCTGACGTTGGCCTGGGTGATCGCCGCGGCGAGCGCACTCGTGCTGCACGGCACGTTCACGGTCAGCGACGCGCCGACCGTCGGCTGTGCTAGTGCCGCGGACGGCGCTGCCATCAACACCGCGACCGCGAGCGCCGCGCCGCTTATGCGGCCCGACAGCCTGACAAATGAGCCCATGGGTCCCCCTCTGAATATCCATTTGCCCGGGACGGCTTAACATCCCGATACTGCATTGCTGATCATAGGCTC
>DASPZH010000428.1:0-6533 GCA_035636335.1 Streptosporangiaceae bacterium | reverse complement strand
ACCGTCCCTCAAAGAGATCGAACTCCCCGAGCCCCCGCTGACCGACGCCCAGTGGGCCGACCACCGCCAGGAAGTAACCGACCGCCTCGACAAGGCCCTAGCCGACGGCCTGTCCACGGACCGAACGCTGACGATCAGTCGCGACCGTGACATCTGGAGTGATGATCGTGCCGCTATTCAAGATCAGATCATTGACGATTTCTATTCGTCAGCAGATGATGTGCCATGCGACGGATTGGCGATTATCGCCGGTGGCCTGCCCGGCGCCGGCAAGACCACTGTACTTGAACAACAAGCAGGAATCGACCGGTCAAACTACCTCACGATAAACCCCGACAACTTTAAGGATGACCTCGCTCGTCGCGGGCTAGTTCCAGAAGTAAATGGCCTATCCCCGATGGAAGCCTCCGCGCTAGTGCATGAAGAGTCGTCCTACATGGCACGCCAACTCTCGCTTCGAGCAATCGCCGACAGGAAGAACGTCATCTGGGATGTAACCATGTCATCCCTGTCGTCCACAGCCAGTCGTATCCACGACTTTCGATCGGCGGGCTATCGGAGCATCGATGGGTTATTTGTTGATATTCCGAACAAAGAAAGCGTCGCCAGGGCGGAGGCAAGGCATCGAAGGGGACACGACCTCTACTTAGCTGGCACCAACCTAGGCGGGCGATGCGTACCGCCAGACGCGATCCGCGCCCAAGCGGACCCCGAATACGGGAGCATCAACCGCAGGAATTTCGAGCAGCTTAAGGGTGAGTTCGATCACTGGAGAGTATATGACAACTCAGTGGGTGGTCGACCAGCGATCCTAGTGGAAGAAGGACCAGCATGACCAATGATGTCGCAGAGCTACTTGACGCACTTCGCGACGGCAGAGTAACCGTCGATGAGGTAGCCCAGCAATTCCGCACTAGGAGGTGGCCACGACGTAGGAGGGCCGAACCAACTACCTTCATGGAACTAGCGGCCCGAGAGCTTGATGATCCAGACCCGTATATCCCAGGCTCCTTTGACGACGTCGCCGCCGCCTATCACCAAAAGAAGATAACCCGCGACCAGTTCCGAATTCTCAGCGAGGCGGTCGCCGAAGCGCAGCGGGCCGAGGATGCGGCCGACCAATGAGAGTCACGCGCGGCTCGCTCTTATTGACTTCGGAGTGCCGAGTCGGCCGACCGGCCGTGCCGGGCGCAGATCACGGCGGGGTGATTGGGGCGGGCGGGTGCTGGGGTGCGGGTCAGAGCAAGAAGAGGGTGCCGACGCTGTTCGGGATGGTAGGCGTCGCCGCGACTGGCCGGCATCGCGTGGCGGGCGCGCCAGCTTGTGCAGTGCGCCTGGGACGACGACGCTGGGGCTCATCGCCGCGGATCACGGCGTAGAGCGGCTGGCGTCTCACTAGCTTCCTCCTCTCGCCAGCCGGGGGACGGCCGGGGATGCCTGTTCCCCAGGCGCCGCGCGGCTGGGCGGCTCTGTGTCCGTCCCGGTCAGGCTCAGCGCTCCCAGGTAACCCGCCAGCATCGCGCTGGCGACCTGCCCGACCATGTCGTCGGCGGGCAGGAACGACGGATGGTGCAGCGCGTGCGGACCGCCGGTGCCGAGGAACAGCATCAGCGCGCGCCCGCCGCGGCTGTAGTAGGAGAAGTCGTCCGCGCCGCAGGAGCGGAACGAGGTGTCGACGCTGAACCCGTCCCCGCGCAGCCACGGCCACGTCGCGACCGTCAGCGCCTCGTCGTTGACCAGGGCGGGCTCGCCCTCGTCGATCCTCACCGAGCCGCGGCAGCCGTTGGCCAGGCAGGTGTGCTCGACGATCTCGCGGACCGTCTGGTGCAGGCCGGGCCGGTCGGCCTCGTCGAGCACGCGCAGCGTGCCGCGGGCGACGGCGGCGGCCGGGATCACGTTGGCCGCCTGGCCGGCCTCGAGCATGCCGATCGACACGACGACCGCATGGGTGGGGTCGGACCGCCGGCTGACCGCGTGCTGGAGCGCGAGCACGGTTTGGCAGAGCGCCACGACGGGGTCGGCGGCGAGTTGCGGATAGCCGGCATGACCGCCGATCCCCTCGACCCTGATCTCGATGTCGTCGGTCGCCGCGTTGACCGTGCCGGCGGCCGCGGCAACGGTTCCCAGCGGAAGCTGCGGCTGCAGGTGCACGGCCACGATCGCGCTCGGAAGGTGCGCCTCAAGCGCCCCGGAGGCGACCAGGTCCCTGGCCCCCGACGGGATCGTCTCCTCGCGCGGCTGGAGCACGGCGAGCAGCGGCATCGGCAGGCCGACCCGCACCTCGGCGGCCCTGGCCGCCCGCCCGACCGCGGTGAGCGCGGCCAGGTGCACGTCGTGGCCGCACGCGTGCATCGCGCCGGTTCGCGACGCCCACGCGACGCCGGTCTGCTCGGCGATCGGCAGCCCGTCGAGCTCGGCCCGCAGCGCAACGCACGGGCCATCGTCCCTGCCGATGCGGATCAGCCGGCCGGTCCCGGCGACCGCGGCCGCATCCGCGCCGCCGAGCGCGGCCGCGACCCTGGCCGCGGTCCTGTGCTCCGAGCCGGACGGCTCGGCATCGGCGTGCAGTTCGTGCCGCAGCGCCACCGCGGCGTCGATCTCGGCGGCCAGGCAGGTCCGAAGCTGCGCCGCCAGTTCCGCGATCGACACGGCCGTGCTGGTCACCTCACCCACCTCCCCAGCCCACTTCACAGCCCAGCCCACTTCACAGCCGGTAGACCCGGTTCGCGTTGGCCGAGCCGATCAGCGCGGCGACCCGCTCGGCGTCGGCCGCCGACCAGGCGCCGTCGGCCACGAACTGCCCGGTCACCTTGGCGATGTCACGGCGGAACCCGATCGCGCCGAGGTAGTGCAGCTCGGGCAGGCCGAACGCGTCGGAGGAGTAGAGCGTCTTGCCGAACGGCGTCAGCTCCAGCGCCTCGGCCAGCACGGTCGCCGACCGCGCTCCGACGTGGTTGAGTATCGCGCCGACGTCCATGTACACGTGTGAGAAGACGTTGGCGAGGTAACCGGCCTCGCGGTGGAACGGGTAGCAGTGCAGCAGCATGACCGGCGTGCCGGCCGGCTCGGTCGCGATCAGGAAGTCGGTGAGCAGCGACGGGTTGGACCGGTGCAGCCGGACGTCGGTGTCACCGAAGCCGACGTGGAACTGCAGCGGCTTGCCGATGTCGATCGCGGTCCAGATCAGGTGCCGCAGGAGCACCTCGTCGGCCACCCGTGCCGCGGGATCGGTCTCGAGCGCGCGCATCAGCCGCCCCGCGGCGGCCGCGACGTCCGCCGAGCCCGGCCGGACGGGATCGAAGTCGAAGCCGAGCCGGTAGGCGACGATCGACTTGTACCCGACCGCTCCGGTCGACGCCGTCTCGATCGCGAGTTCCTCGGCGAAGGTCATCGCCCAGGCCGCGGCCGTCGTCCCGGCCCTGGCCACCTTCTCGGCTACCGCCTCGAGCCGGACGACGTGCCGGGCCGGCGTGCCGCTCGCCACCGCGAGCTCCTCGGGCGTGGTGAGCTGATCGCCCTGGTAGCCGGTGTCGACCAGCCAATGCGCCACTCCGGCCGCGGTCAGCAGGCGGCGGTTCACCGCGTCGGTGCCGAGCTCGGCGCGGCGCCGCAGGTAGTCCTCCGCCGGGACGGACGGCTCGAGATCCAGCGCCGGAGCGCACCAGCGCCGGATCACGAACCCGAGCTGGCTGTCGAACATGGTGGTGCCCTGGGCCGGCGGGCCAGCCGCCTCGGTCATCAGCAGCTCGAACGCGGCCCGGTCCAGGTCGCCGGTGACCACGCCGTGGACGTGGTGGTCGATCAGCGGCAGGGGCTCGGCTGGCGGCAAGGGCTCGGCCGGCGGCAGCGGCTCGGCTGTGGTCACGGTTCCTCCCCGACTGGATCGGTGTCGTCCTCGGCATCCGCGGCGTCCACGGTGCCCGCGTAGAGCGCGTCGTACCTGGCCATCCTGGCCAGCGGCTGGTCGCCGAGGCGGTCGACGAGCGCCGCGACCACGGCCTCGACGAGCGCGACCGCCGGGGTGAGCGCGTCGAACGGCGACGGCGACTGCACGCTGGAGGTCAGGATCACGTCGGCGTGCGCGGCCAGCGGCGACAGGTACGGGTCGGTGAAGGCGATCAGCGTCGCGCCCTGGCGCTTGGCGGTCACCGCCGCGCGGACCGTGTCATGCTGGTAGCGCCGGTAGTCGAACGCGACGAGGATGTCGCGGCGGCCGATGTCGAGCAGGCTGCTCGTGCGGTCGGCGCCCGCCGCCGAGACCGCGTGCACCTTCGGGCGCAGCACCCGCAGGTGGGCGGCCAGGTACTCGGCCAGCATGGAGCTGAACCTGCCGCCGATCAGCGTCACGCCGCGGCGCCGTTCGGCGAGCAGCCGGACGGCCTGCTCGAACTCGGCCCGCGGCAGCCGGGCGAAGCTGGACTTGATGCCGTCGCAGAACAGCCTCTCGGACCGGCTCAGCGCGTCCCCCACGTCGCCCGCCGCCCGATCGGCGTGCATGGCCAGCGGCGACGACAGGCGGGCGGAGACCTCCGACTTCAGCGACCGCTGGAACCCGGCGTAGCTGTCGAACGACAGCTTGCTGACCAGGCGCACGACGGTCGGGGGGCTGACCCCGGCCGCGGCGGCGAGCTTGGCGACCGGCTGAAGCCCGCGGACCGGGTACTCGGCCATCAGCACGCGGGCGACCTTCCGCTCGGCCGGGGTGAGCTCGGCGAGCCTGGCCTGCAGCCGCTCGGCGACGGTCAGCCCCGCAATCCCGGCAGGCCCCGCCGGCCCGGCAGGCCCCGCCGGCCCGGCAGGCCCTGCCGGCCCGGTCAGGTACGGTCCCCGTGCCACCGACTCACCACCGCCAGCGGGTGCGCGCGACCACCTCGGCGGCGCTGGCATCGGCGAACAACGCGATCTCGGCGCGGCGCACCGCGAGGAAGGCCTCGAACATTTCTACGCCCATCGCCTCGCGCAGCAGGTCGCAGCCCTCGAGCGCGGCGACCGACTGGCCGAGCGACTGCGGCAGCCTGCGCGCGCCGCGCTCGGCCAGATCGGTCTCGGGCAGCCCGACCGGGTCGCCCTCGGTCTCGCCGGGCAGCGCCGCGCCTGCCCCGATCCCGGCCAGGCCGGCCGCCAGCAGCGAGCCGATCGCCAGGTACGGGTTGGCGGACAGGTCGAAGCACTTGACCTCCAGGTTGGCCCGCACGTCCTGTTCACCGGACGAGCCGGTCACCAGGCGGAGCGCGGCCTCCCTGTTCTCCTTGCCCCAGCACTGGTACGCCCCGGCCCAGTGCGACGGCACCAGCCGCAGGTAGCTGGCCACGCTCGGCGCGCCGACGGCGACCAGGGCGGGCAGCGCCGACAGCACGCCCCCGCCGAACGCCTCCCCCTCAGGGGTCATGCCGTGCCTGCCCGGCCCGCCGGCCAGCAGGTTCCGCCCGCCGCGCCACAGGCTGAGGTGCACGTGGCCGCCGTTGCCGACGCCTCCGACCACGACCGAGGGCGCGAACGACGCCTGCAGACCGTGCCGCTGCGACACCGCCCTGATCGTCTGCCTGACCAGGACGCTGTCGTCGGCGGCGCCGACCGGGTCCCGCGGCGCGACCGAGATCTCGAGCTGACCGGCGGCGTACTCGGGGTGGAACTGCTCGACGGTGATGCCCTGCCGCTCGATCGCCTCGACGACCTCGCGGGAGTAGTCGGAGAGCTCGATGATCCTGGTCATGCCGTAGGCCGGCCCCTCGCAGGCCGGGACGAAGGTGCCGTCGGCGTCGGTTCCGGCCGCCCACTCCACCTCGAAACTGACCTGAGCGGTCAGGCCGCACGCCGATGCCCGGGCAACCATGTTCCGCGCGAAGGCACGCGAGCAGCCGACGTAGCCGGCGCCCTCCTGGGTGTACCTGTCCACCGGCGCCCACGCCCAGCCTGGCTGGGCGGCCAGCGGGGTGAGCCGGTCGAGGTCGGGTACGAGCCGCAGGTCGCCGCCGGGACCGCCGATGTGCTTGCTGGTCGTGATGGAGTCGTCGACCACGAACACGTCGAACACCGGCGACATGCCGATGCCCCAGCCCGAGGCTCGTTCCAGCCGTCCGAGCGGAATGGCCTTGACCCGGGTGATCCCGGCATTGTCCACCCAGCAGAGCGCGACCATGCCGACCCCGCCGTCGGCGAGATGCTGGGCCGCCTCGCTGCCCAGCGCCGAGCGCCTGGCCCGCTCGCCGGCGTCGAGTACCGCGCCATCGGTGGCCTGCGTCGTCACTGCGCACCTCGCTTCTGCTGGCCGCACGACGGCGGCGGGTAGGTGTTCGGAACGTTACACACGAGCCAATCGACACGTCAATGCGTAACAGACGTTCCAGCAACCGCCGTACGCCGGCCGGCCACGAGAGAGCGGGCAGGCGGCCGCGGGCCATCCGATCGGCTTGCTACCAGCCGCGCAGGTCGATCGGCCAGACGTCGAGGATCTGCTCGCCGGAGCAGACGTACGCCCGCTCGTGGTACGCCATCGTCGGGTCGATGTGGGCGGGCGCGAACCGCACCCGCTC